>NZ_AKIS01000036.1:0-75516 GCF_000277005.1 Pontibacter sp. BAB1700
GTGAAGGATGTTGCCAGGGAGCTGAACGTGCAGCTGATCGACCTAACCCAGCTCTCCATTGACGCCTTTACCGCTAAAGGGCAGGACTATGTAACGAACCATTATTTCATGAACCTGCCCGCGGGCAAGTATACCGCCTACCCGGAAGGTCAGAAAGACAACACGCACTTCCAGCCAGAAGGGGCTACAGTGGTGGCGCAGCTTGTTTTTAACGGGATGCAGGACTTGAAAGAGAGGAAAGCTGCAGCCAAGAAGTAATATAACTTCAAAGTTGCTCTAAGATAAAATTCCCGTGGCAGACGGCATGGGAATATTCACTTATAAAATTACCGGATGACATGAACATCAGACGATATTTCCTGTGGCTTTTTCTTACTTTTTGGTTTAGTGTAGGCAGTGCTTCAGCCCAGAATGAAGCCAGCATGTACCATAAACTTTGGTATAAACAGCCTGCCGCCAACTGGAACGAAGCACTGCCACTTGGGAACGGTCGCCTGGGTGCCATGGTGTTCAGCCAGCCGGCACGGGAACAGCTGCAGCTAAATGAGGAAACGGTTTGGGCCGGAGAGCCGGGTAACAATGTGTTGCCAGCCCTGAACAGCGCATTGCCCGAAATCAGGCAGCTTATTGCTGCAGGAAAGCATAAAGAAGCGCAGGACCTGGCCATGGAAAAACTGCCGCGGCAACCGGCGGCCGACAACAATTATGGCATGCCATATCAGCCTGTCGGCAATCTGTTTATTTCTTTTCCGGGCCACGAGCAAGCCACAGACTATTACCGCGACCTGGACATTCAACAGGCAATAAGCACGGTTTACTATAAAGTAAACGGCGTTACGTTCAAGCGCGAAATGTTCTCGTCCTTTACCGATGATGTTGTAATCGTGCGCCTGTCAGCCGATAAGCCTAAGAGTATAAACTTTACTCTGTCGGCTGATAGTCCCCACAAAAATTATACGGTCAGAACACGAGGTAACCAACTGATATTGAGTGGTGTTTCCGGTGATGTGGATAACAAGAAAGGTAAGGTGAAATTCCAAACGCTTGTGGAGCCTGAAACGGAGGGAGGCAAGATCACAAGCACACCGGAGGGGGTACAGGTAAGCGGCGCCAATGCCGCAACGCTTTACATTTCCATCGGGACGAACTTCAAAAGCTACAGGGACCTGAGTGGCGACGGCGAGGCAAAAGCTGCCAAGCTACTATCCAGCGCAGTCAAAAAGAAGTATAAGAAAGCAAAGGCGGAGCACACGGCCTTCTACAGAAATTACTACGACCGTGCTTCCCTTAACCTGGGTACGACAGCGGATCTGCAGAAACCAACTGATGAACGGCTGGCTGCCTTTGCCCGCTCGAACGACCCGCATCTGGCAGCACTGTATTTTCAGTTTGGGCGCTACCTGCTTATCTCCAGTTCACAGCCGGGTACACAGCCTGCCAACCTGCAGGGTATCTGGAACGACAAAATCGCACCGCCCTGGGACAGCAAGTATACCGTCAACATCAACACCGAAATGAACTACTGGCCCGCAGAGGTAACCAACCTTTCGGAAATGCACGGCCCCTTGTTCAGCATGCTAAAAGACCTGTCGGAATCGGGTAGGGAGAGCGCTTCTAAAATGTATGGCGCCCGAGGCTGGATGATGCACCATAACACGGACATCTGGCGGATAACCGGCCCGATAGACGGTGCCTTTTATGGCATGTGGCCGATGGGAGGCGCCTGGCTGACGCAGCATTTGTGGCAGCACTACCTCTACACCGGCGATCAGAAATTTTTGAAAGTGGTATACCCGGTGTTGAAAGGATCAGCCATGTTTTATGCCGATGTGCTGCAGGAAGAGCCCACAAACAAATGGCTGGTGGTGAGTCCGTCCATGTCGCCGGAGAACAAACACCAGAGCGGTGTCTCCATCTCCGCGGGCACCACCATGGACAATCAGCTTATTTTTGACCTTTTCAGCAATGTGATCAGAACAGCCGAAGTACTGAACACAGACCAGGCGTTTGCCGACTCGCTGCGCACCATGCGCGACAGGCTGCCGCCGATGCAGATCGGGCAGCACAACCAACTGCAGGAGTGGCTGCGGGACCTGGACAGAAAAGATGACAAGCACCGTCACGTTTCCCATCTTTACGGCCTGTTCCCGAGCAACCAAGTATCGCCTTACCGCCATCCCCTACTATTCGAAGCCGCCAAAAACTCACTCGTTTACCGCGGCGACAAATCTACGGGCTGGTCGATGGGCTGGAAAGTGAACCTGTGGGCAAGGCTACTGGATGGTAACCGGGCTTACAAACTGATACAGGACCAGCTGACACCTGCCGGAACGGAAGGCAAAGGCGAGAGCGGCGGCACCTATCCGAACCTGTTCGACGCGCACCCGCCGTTCCAGATCGATGGTAATTTTGGTTGCACGGCAGGTATAGCCGAGATGTTGCTGCAGAGCCACGACGGAGCGCTGCATATGCTCCCGGCGCTGCCTGATGTGTGGCAAATCGGCGAGGTAAAAGGATTGGTAGCCAGAGGCGGCTTTGTGATTGACATGGCCTGGGAAGGTGGTAAAATCAAAACGCTGAAAATCCACTCCAAGCTGGGCGGCAACTGCCGCATCAGAACAAGCGACCTCTTGCAGCTAGCAGGCAAGGGTAACCTGAAAGAAGCTACTGGTGAAAACACGAACTTCTTTTATCAGGAAGCAGCCATCAAAGAGCCATTGGTGTCAGAAAAAGCACAAGTACAGGCGACAGGTATAGCCGATGTGCTGGAGTTCGATCTGGCAACTGAAAAAGGCCAAACTTATTTATTGAAGTTAAACTAAGGTATAGCCCCATCAATGGGATACTTATACCAGCTTAAGTATAAACTGTGAAGGTGATCAAACAGGTATGGAGCAAGAGGTGCCAATCAGCAGCCAAGGTATACTTATGGGTATGGCTGATGCTGCTTGCTGCCACTGTCGATGCACAGAAATCTGATGTGGGAAATTTTTATCCGCTGCTCCAGTCGCACGCCAGTAAAAATAATAGTAGTCTCTCTTTCCTGAACAGCAAACACCGCAATGCAGAAAAGTGGCGCAAGGAGGCGAAGGGAAAACTGCAGGAACTGCTGGCTTATAATCCGGAGCCTGTGCCGCTGCAGAGTGAGGTCATCAGCACGACCAAACGTGATGGCTATACCCAATACCTGGTGCGCTACAACGTAAATGCGCATCAGCATACGGAGGCCTTTCTGCTTATACCTGACAACCTGACCAAACCTGCCCCGGCCGTGATCGCCCTGCATGACCATGGTGGTTTTTACTTTTTCGGGAAAGAAAAGCATACCTTGATTGACGACCAGCCGGAGGTGCTGAAAGAATACATCCAGAACTTGTACGAAGGCAGAGCCTATGCCAACGAGCTGGCCAAAAGAGGCTTTGTCGTGCTGTCGCCGGATGCCCCTTACTTTGGCTCTCAAAAGCTGGACCCTGACCAGGTGAGCGATGACCTCACCAAGAACTACCGCAAGCAACTCACGGGAGACCAAGACGCTGGTATCAAGCTATACAACAAATTCGCCAACGGGCATGAAGTGGCTGTTAACAAAACAATACTGGCTGCAGGCACTACCTGGCTGGGCATGATTGTGCAGAGCGATAGGGTAGCGATCGACTATTTACTGTCGCGGCCCGAGGTGGATCCAAACAGGATTGGCTGTATCGGACTTTCACTGGGCGGACTGCGCAGCACTTATTTGTTTGGAATAGACTCCCGAATTAAGACAGGCGTAGTGGCCGCCTTTTCGACTACCTACGAGCACATGCTGCAAAACCACACGCGCCATACCTGGATGATGTACGTGCCAAGGCAGTACCAGTACCTGGATTTGCCGGATGTGGCTTCGCTGAATGCACCTCGTCCATTGCTGGTGCTAAACTGCCAGCAGGACAAGCTGTTCAACCCGGCCGGCATGAAAGCAGCAGAAACAAAGCTGGCAGGCATCTATAGCAAAATGAAGGCTGCTGATAAATTTAAGGCCAATTACTACGATGTGCCACACTCCATGCCTATTGCCATGCAGGATGATGCTTTTGAATGGCTGGAGAAGTGGCTGAAATAATTACGAACAAGAATATCTTTATGAAATTAGAACACTTTGCGCTGAATGTAGAAGACCCGGTAGCCATGACGGCCTGGTATGTCGAGCACCTAGGCATGCAGGTGGTGCGGCAAATGGAGCAGGCACCTTTTATGACTTTTCTGGCCGATGACAGTGGCCGGGTCATGATCGAGGTATACCTGAACCCGGCTGATGAAGTGCCACCTTACCGTGACATGAACCCGCTTCTGGTGCACCTGGCCTTTGTCTCTGAAAATCCAACAGAAGATAAAGACCGACTGATAGCAGCGGGCGGAACACTGGAATCGGAGCAGCATCTGGAGGATGGTTCACATCTGGTGATGCTGCGCGACCCTTGGGGCCTGGCGCTGCAGCTTTGTAAAAGAGGTGTTCCAATGCTGACTGAGATAGAGAAATCAGAGGCGAGGGTATAGGCAAAGAGGTTCAGGTTTTAGAGTGCAGCTGCTTTTGAATCTAGCGTAAGAATCAATGCAGCGCATCAACCTGAATAGCTGGCTTGTTTTTAGTGATAGATGTAAAACAACAAAGAGAGTTCTTATGAAAATATTTCTTCTTTTAGCTGCCACATTTCTGATGTCCTTTTTTCCTGCCCAGCAGCAGAAGCCCATCAAGGTATACCTGATCGGCGACTCCACCATCTCCATCAAGGAAACGAAAGCCTATCCAGAGACAGGTTGGGGAATGCCCTTTGTATACTTCTTTGACTCCAGTGTGACGGTAGACAACCGTGCCAAAAACGGCCGCAGCACCCGCACATTTATTGAGGAGGGGCTCTGGCAGCCTGTGTCAGATCAGCTGCAGGCCGGTGACTATGTGTTCATCCAGTTCGGTCACAACGATGAGGTTGAAACCAAGAAAAGCTATACCCCAAAGGATCAGTACCGGGCCAATCTGGATCGCTTCATCACAGAGGCTCAAAAGAAAAAAGCTACACCTGTGCTGCTCACGCCTGCTGCCCGCCGTCAGTTTGACGAGGCCGGTAAAATAGTGGGAACGCACGAGGAGTATGCAGCCATTGTACGTGATGTGGCCAGCCAGCGGAAAGTAGCCCTGATTGACTGGACCGAAAAAGCCAGGACCTGTTGCAGCAATTCGGTGTGGAAGGCTCGAAGCATCTGTTCCTGCATATGGAGCCGGGCCAGCACCCCAACTACCCGGACGGCAAAGAAGATAACACCCACTTTAACGAATATGGTGCCCGCCTGGTGGCGCAGCTGGTGCTGGCCGAAATCAAAGCCCAGAAGCTGAGCCTGGCTGAAAGGTTGGTGAAGAAGTAAAGACGACCAGCAGGTATAACCATAAAAAGAAAGCCGGCTTCTCTAATGAAGAGCCGGCTTTCACCCATTTAACAAACGCAACAACAATCTAACTATAATCTATTAAGCAGGCGTATTACAGTGATACGCCACGTTTCCAAGGTATAAAGTCATCCTGCCCCAGCACTTGAGCTTTGGACTGGATGTTGCCACTGGCGACCTCAATAATGTAGTCTAGCATTGCCTCGCCCATCTCTTCGATGGTCTTCTCTCCTGCGATCACCGGGCCTGTGTCCACATCAATAATATCCGGCATACGTTGAGCCAGTTTGGTGTTAGACGATACCTTAATGACCGGCGCAATCGGGTTGCCGGTTGGGGTACCGAGACCTGTCGTGAAAAGGATGATATTCGCGCCTGAACCGGCCATAGCGGTCGTGCTTTCCACGTCGTTGCCCGGTGTGCAGAGCAGGTTCAAACCCGGACGGGTAGCATATTCGCCATAGTCCAGCACATCTACTACAGGGGAGGTGCCGCCTTTTTTGGCCGCTCCCGCCGACTTGATCGCGTCGGTGATCAGGCCGTCCTTGATATTGCCCGGACTTGGATTCATGTCGAACCCGGAACCTACCGCTTCTGCTGCACGGGCATAAGCTCGCATCAGGTGCACAAAGCGGTCGGCGGTTTCGTCGCTTACGCAGCGGTTGATGAGTTCTTGCTCCACACCGCACAGCTCCGGAAACTCCGACAGCATAGACTTGCCGCCCAGTGCTACCACCAGGTCCGACACATGGCCTACGGCCGGGTTGGCCGAAATACCTGAGAAGCCATCAGAACCCCCACACTCCAGGCCGATCACCAGCTTGCTCAGCGGTGCAGGCTCACGTTTTTGTTTATTGGCCTCTACCAGCCCCAGGAAGGTGCGTCGGATGGCCAGCGTTAGCAACTCCTGCTCTGTGCCCTCTTTCTGTTGCTCCAGTATGATAAGCGGCTTTGAAAAGTTCGGATTCAGCGCCTTGATGCGCTCTTCCAAAATAGGCACCTGCGCATTCTGGCAGCCCAGACTCAAAATAGTGGCACCCGCCACATTGGGGTTGTGAATGTAGCCAGCCAAAAGTGCGCACAGCATATCCGAGTCCTGGCGAATGCCGCCGCAGCCGCCCTCGTGTGTCAGAAACTTAATGCCGTCGATATTTTCAAAAATGCGTTGCTGTCCGTTAGACGTGACCGAGTTGAGTGGCAACTGGGCAATTTCCTCTGTCTTGCCCGCCTGGTAGAGCTCCACCATCTGCTGTACATAGCTCTTGTACAGGTCCTGTTGGCCAAAGCCCAGGTTCTCCATAAAAGCCTGCTTGATGGTTTCCACATTGCGGTTTTCGCAGAATACCAGCGGAATTACCAGCCAGTAATTGCCTGTGCCTACCTGCCCGTCTTCGCGGTGGTAACCCAGGAAAGTTTTGTCCACCCACTTCGACACATCAGGTGCCTGCCAGCTAATGGTCTTCGTCTTGCCCGTAAAACCCGATACCTGGTGCTTCACATTACCGGTGGTCAGGATGCCGCCGGCAGGTATAGCCTCCACGGCCTTTCCTACCAGAGAACCATACATGATGATCTCCTGGCCCGGGTTGAGCTGCTGTTCGGCAAACTTATGCTTGGCAGGAATGTTCGCCACGATTCCGATCTGTCTGCCATTGAATTCTACCACATCACCTGCCTGCAAGTCCGTCAAGGCGACCAGCACATTATCTTCCGGGTGAATCTTTAAAGTATTATTTGCCATGCTTCTAAAATGCTCTTTTGTGCAATCGATTGCGCACTAAGACAAGTATACAGAAGTTTTTCGGAAAATGAAAATTTTAAGGTAGAAGTTTCGCTGAAAATTGGGAGTAGGTGTTTAGGCTTCACAAATGGGTGTTCCTTTTCCAGGAGCAGGAAGCTTAAGTCACTGCACAGGCATCTTTATGTCATTTCGACCTGGGGGTAGGGGCCACTACTGTTCGGAACCTGCTGACTAAACGTTCCTGCACGAAAAAGGCTAATTATACAGTAAGAGAATTGTCCCCTTGAAGGGACCACAGGGGTGTAGATGACATGGCCTCTGCCATGTAGGGCTATATCGGGGGAAGCTGGCCAACTGGACGCCCCTGTTGAGCTGCGCTCGCAAGTTTCGAACTCCCGTTCTCACTTGTCCTCAAGGGGACAGCCCTGGTTTGCTCAAATAGGCATTTCAGCCTTATACCTTGCCAGTTGGGGTATGCAGGCATCAACTATCTCGAGTTATCCTTAATTGCTCTTTAAATGCGGTATTTCCCGATTGCTTTTGCAGCATATATATACTGCTCCCAAGTACTAAATTGAACGTCTTGTAAAACCCAAATCTCAAAGAGAGGAAACCTTTTTAAAATAATTGATGTATATACATTTAAAGTCTATACATTTATTGTAAGTTTGTAGCAGAAAACATTTTAACCCAAATAAAAGATAAGATTATGGCAAACGTAAAATGGTCAGTAGACCCAACGCACAGCGAAGTACAGTTCAAAGTAAAGCACCTGATGATCACGACTGTGACAGGTTATTTCGAAAAATTCACGGTAGAGGCCGAGAGTGAAGACGAGAACTTCAATGGTGCCAGCAACATTGTGTTCACGGCCTATGTGAACTCGATCAGCACCAACAACGAGCAGCGTGATACGCACCTGAAGTCAGGCGATTTCTTTGATGTAGAGAAGCACGACGAGATTCGCTTTGTTGGCAAGAACTACGAGAACGTAGGCGGCAATGAGTACAAACTGCACGGCGACCTGACCATCCGTGACGTGACCAAACCTGTAACTGTGGACGTGGAGTTTGGCGGCACGGTAGTAGACCCTTATGGGCAGCACAAGGCAGGCTTCACGGTGACTGGAAAGATCAGCCGTAAAGAGTTTGGCCTGACCTGGAACGCGGTAACGGAAGCCGGTAGCGTCGTAGTGAGCGACGAGATCAAGCTGCAGGCTGAAGTGCAGCTGGTGAAGCAGGGCTAAGTTTGCAAATTGTCATTTCAGATGCAATGAGAAATCCGGATAATAAATGCCTTCAGATTCCTCATTACATCCAAAATGACATCTTAACTCCCTCCTCGCGTATACATTTTAACAGCTAAACAATATTACCATGGAAGACAGAATCTTAGGACTTCACCATATCACAGCCATTGCTGATTCGGCCAAAAGCAACCTGGACTTTTATACCAAAGTGCTGGGCTTAAGGCTGCTCAAAAAGACGGTTAACTTTGATGATCCCGGCACCTATCACCTCTATTATGGCGATGAGGCGGGCAGCCCGGGAACCATCCTGACCTTCTTCCCTTACGCAGGTGCACGTCGTGGCAAGGCTGGTACAGGTATGGCCACGCACATTGGCTACGCTGTGCCTGAGGGCAGCTTTGATTTCTGGATGAAACGCTTCGAGGAACACGGAGTAAGTTACGGTCGCCCTGCGGAGAAATTCGGGGAGCAGTACCTGCCTTTCCAGGACCCGGATGGGTTGTTGCTGGAGCTGGTGATCCCTAAAAATACTGACAACCGCAAGCCCTGGGAAACCGGCGAAGTGAAAGCAGACGTGGCGACCAAAGGTTTCCATAGTGTGACGCTGACATTGGGTAAAGCTGAAAAGACGGCGGCTATCCTGACCGACATCTTTGGCTATACCTTGCAGGACCAGACAGGAAACAGCTACAGGTATAGCACCGATGCGGTGGAAGGCGCCAACAACATTGACATCGTGGAAAACCCGAATGTCAGTCGTGGAGAAGGCGGAGCAGGTACAAACCATCACATTGCTTTCCGGGTGAAAGATGAGGAGGTGCTGATGCGATTCCGTGAAAAAGTGGCTAGCAAAGGCTTCAATATTACTGAGAAGATTGACCGCAATTACTTCTACTCGCTTTACTTCCGTGAGCCGGGCGGTGTGCTATTCGAGATCGCAACCGACAACCCGGGCTTTGCGATAGACGAGCCGGTGGAAGAACTGGGTCAGAAACTACTGCTGCCACCGCAGTACGAACCCCACAGAGCCAAAATCGAAGCCGTTCTGCCAAGTCTGGACTAAGGCAGTCATCTTAAACTGAACGAAAGATATAGCATGTACACACACGAAAAGCAAGTACGCACGCAGGGCAAACCCTTGTCTGAAACTGGCAAGGCGCTGATCCTGATCCATGGGAGAGGTGCCACGGCGGCGAGCATATTGCCCTTGGCGCAGGAACTGGGAGCGGATGATTTCACGCTGTTCGCACCGCAGGCTACCAATAATACCTGGTACCCTTACAGCTTCATGGCGCCGGCCGATCAGAACCAGCCTGCTTTGGACTCGGCCCTGGAACTGATCAACGAAACCGTGCAAAGTATAAAAGCGCAAGGTATAGCCAGTAAGGACATTTACTTGCTCGGCTTCTCGCAGGGCGCCTGCTTAACGGCAGAGTACGCTACCCGGCACGCACAGCGCTTCGGTGGTCTGCTGATCTTCACGGGCGGACTGATCGGTCAGGAACTGAACACGAGCAACTACAAAGGCGATTTCGAAGGTACACCGGTGTTCATTTCTACAGGAGACCCGGATCCGCATGTGCCGGTAAGCAGGGTAGATGAAACCGTGAAGCAAATGGAAGGGATGGCGCGAAAGTATCCCGCAAGGTATACCCGGGACGCCCGCACACCATCCTGCAGGAAGAGTTAGAACTAGCCAGAATGATACTGGCTTCTAAAGAATAGTTTAATTGTTTAGCTGTAAACGATAGAGCCGGAGGCGTCAGCCTCCGGCTCTATCGTTTTATAAGACGTACTAATTCTGACTTTCGTATCCAAAATCCTTAAAGGTCTTGGCGATGTTCTCATCGCTGGCTTTGCTCTTGTTCTTCCAGCTGGCATCCAGCTCCAGGGCGACCATGCCTTTCAGATTCATCACTGCTACAAAGTCATCCACATCTTTGAGGAAATCCGGCCTGCGGCGGGATGACTTGAGGGCATACTTACGGGCGAAGACATCGCCTTTGGTCTGCAGTTCGTTGCGCTTCTCGATGATGTAATTCAGTCGCTCTACCAGGTCTTTGGTGGAGCGGCCGATCACCTCCGTCGCCTCCAGCGTGCCGATGGTCATGACAGTTGTACCGCCGATGGTGGTGATCTTTTTGCTGGTAGCTGGCTCGTCTATGATGACAGGGGCCACACCCGTTACAGCACCCATCGAGGCATTGGCCAGGGAGCGACCTTTCTTGCCTTTGCGGGCGCGGTTATATTTCTTCTTCAGGTCTTTTTCAGTCTCCTTAAGCTGCTCCATCAGGTCCCAGGCACGCACCAGGCAGCACGGTACTCGTTATAAAGCTTCTGATCTTTTTCACCTTCGTTTACGGCATTGATAATGGTGATAGACACGGTGCGCTCATCGCGCTTGTTGGATTTGTCCAGCACAAAAAAGGTCATCTCAAAAGCCACAGAGTCGAGCGGGTCGCGCACAAAGTCGTAGCCCGGTCGCCAGATGAATTCGTACTGCGAGGCTGTGTTCTTCACGAGGGCAGTAGCCGGGACTTTGGGGTCAGTGGAAATAAAGCTGAAAGAAGCGATATCGGCCTCCCCGTTCGGGTCATAGATCTGGAACTTGATATTAAGTGTGGCGTCTTCCTTGTAAACAAAACGCTTCTGAGACGGGATCATCTGCAGGGTAGGCGGCAGGTCCTGCTGCGTTACCTCCACTTTGAAAGAGCCGCGGGTTCGGGCCTTGGCTGGCTGGTCTTCTACATAAAACTCTACTTTGATCGGGTTGTTACGGAGGCGATTGAACTGCGTAAGAGAAGGCTTCCAGGTAAACTCGCCTGCGCCGAAAGCTTGGCACCTTCCGGCATACCGTCCGCAATGGCTACAAACACGATCGGGTCCTCGTCTTCGTCCTGCACCGCCGCTGACTCAATGGTATAAGTATTCTGGGTATTGTAGCGTACATAGAGCGGCTTCAGTTCGCCCACCACCGGCGGACGGTTTACATGCTCTACTTTAAAGTCAACGACCTGGCTGGCGCTCTCGTCTTTCTCGTTGCGGACTTCAAAAATCACCTGCAGCACACGACCTCCGCTCAGGCGGTCCACAAAATCGTAGCTGGGCGTCCAGGAGAAATAGCCGGTTGAGTCGAAGATCATGCCATCGACTTTGCCTTGCTTGATGCTATACCTGAAATCGGTGCCCGTGCCACCGCTGGCCTGCACGTCGAATTCGAGTTTCTGTCCCTCTTTAAGCACGTTCCAGCCGGGATCAGTGGGGAACTGTAGCTTGATAGGCGATGACCTGGAAGATTTGCCGGAGGGTGTGTCCTGGGCAATTGCTTGGCTGATAAGGAGTATCAGGAGAGAAAAAAGAAGTAGACTCTTTTTCATATAAGGTGAATTGTGCAATAAGGTGCGTAGAGAATGCTTAAACTTTTATTCGGCCCTTGGGAGCGGGTAAGAGCAAGGCTTCAGAATGGTACTAAAGCCGCATGGCTGAGCAGCGCGTCCTGAGATAGCGAATCGTGGCTTCCGCTGCAAAGTGGGTGCTATATGAAAGATAAAGTTTGAACATGCTCTTTTAGAAGCCTCTAAGTTAGCAAAGACTTCTGCGTTTATCAAAGCAGGCCCTCTTCTAAAATTTCAGGCAGCCTTGTTCTGAATAGTGATAGGGAAAAATAGGATACATAATTGTAATATACCAGGTGTTAAGATGTGCGGTATAAGTCTATGTCGTAATGAAGTGTGTCCTGAGAGTTTGTATATTTAGGAGCCTGTTAGCATCGGCCATGCTAAACACCTGAGGGATTTCTTCGTTTGAAGTCAGGCCTGTAAAGCTGATGTGCATACAGGTATATTGCGCTGCGTTTCGAGGCAGCTATGCAGGTGGCCGATGTATACCTGAACTTAACCACACATGAATATGGTGCAGGAAATTATTATTCAATTTAGAGCACGCTTTAAACAAGAGCCAGTGGTAGTCCGCTCACCCGGCCGTGTAAACCTGATCGGCGAGCACACGGACTACAACGAGGGCTTTGTGCTGCCGGCTGCTATTAACAAGGAGATTTACTTTGCCTTGGCTCCGAATCAATCCAACATGTTTCGGGTATACGCTTACGACCTGCAGCAGGCAGCGGAGTTTGATCTGCGCCAGGTGCAGCGGTCTGAGCTAAGTTGGGCGAATTACCTGCTGGGTGTGATCGCGCAGCTGCAGCAGGCCGGATATGAAGTGAAAGGATTCGACCTGGTATACGGCGGCAATATTCCGATAGGGGCCGGGCTGTCGTCTTCAGCGGCCGTGGAGTGCGGACTGGCTTTTGGGCTGAACCATGTCTTCGGCTATGCTATACCTAAGTTTGACCTGGTGAAGATGGCGCAGATGGCTGAGCATACCTATGCCGGGGTGCGCTGCGGCATCATGGACCAGTTTGCCAGCATGTACGGCCGTCAGCAGCACGCCGTTAAGCTCGACTGCCGCTCTCTGGAGTTCGACTACTACCCGCTGGACATGGCGGACTACCGCATCGTGCTTTGTGATACGCAGGTAAAGCATAGCCTGGCCTCGTCGGAGTACAACACCCGCCGACAGGAGTGCGAAGCCGGTGTAACTCTGCTGCAGCGCCACTACCCGCAGGTGCACAGTTTGCGTGACGTTACCGTGGCTATGCTGGAGCAGCACCAGGAAGAGTTTAATCCGGTAGTGTACAGGCGATGCTCTTATGTCGTGCACGAGAACATCCGTTTAGAGGAATCCTGTCAGGCTCTGGAGCAGGGCGATATGCATGCCTTTGGCGAAAAGATGTACGCCTCGCATCACGGTCTGCAGCACGACTACGAAGTAAGCTGCCCGGAACTGGATTTTCTGGTAGACCAGACAAGCGATATGGAGGAAGTGATGGGAGCCCGCATGATGGGCGGTGGGTTTGGCGGCTGTACCATCAACCTTGTGAAGCTGGATGCACTACAGGCCTTTACTCAAAATATGGAGGAAGCTTACAAGCTGCGGTTCGGCATTAGCCTGAGAACCTATGTGGCCGAGATTGTGGATGGGACAAGCCTGGTACAAGCATAAGTATTAGAACCCTGGTGAAATGAATAACCAGTAGGCAGCGGGCTTATTCTCTTACTGTCTGCCACCAGGATTCTTTTAGAATGACAAAGAGATAAAATGGACTTGCTTTCGAAGCAGCAATCTAACTAAATATACCATGGCTACTTTTGATCTGGCAGAACATCCGCATCGTCGCTACAATCCGCTCACCGGTGAGTGGGTGCTGGTGTCGCCGCACCGTTCCAAACGCCCCTGGCAGGGACAGCAGGAAGAGGAGAGCTGCGAGACACGCCCCGAATATGATCCCAGCTGCTATCTGTGCCCCACCAATACCCGCGCCAACGGCGAGCAGAATCCTGCTTATACCTCCACTTATGTGTTCGACAACGACTTCGGTGCCTTGCAGGCCGATGCGCCCCAAGGGGCCTATGTGGTGGGCGACCTGATTCGGGCAGAGAGCGAGCGTGGCATTTGCCGGGTCATCTGTTTCTCGCCAAGGCACGACCTGACATTGGCGGACATGGAAGCTGTCGACATCCGACAGGTAGTAGACCTCTGGCAGAAGGAGTATGCCGAACTCGGAGGACTGGACTTCATCAACTACGTGCAGATATTCGAGAACAAAGGGAGTATCATGGGCTGCAGCAACCCGCATCCGCACGGGCAGATCTGGGCGCAGAGCACCGTGCCAGTAGAGCCCGCTAAGGAAACCGCTCAACAAACCCAATACTTTGAAAAGCACGGCCGCAGTCTGTTGGCTGATTACCTGCAACTGGAGCTGGAGCAAGGAGAGCGCATCGTAGTGCAGAACGAACACTTCGCAGCGCTGGTGCCCTTTTGGGCAGTGTGGCCTTTTGAAACCATCATCATCAGCAAACGCCATTTTCAGCACATCGGGCAGATGAGCGATAAGGAGAAAGACGGCTTCAGTCAAATCATTCAGTCGCTCACGGCCACGTACGATCGGGTGTTTGGGGTGTCATTTCCTTACTCTTCGGGCATCCACCAGAGCCCAACCGACGGACAGGAACACCTTGGCTGGCACTTTCACATGCATTTCTACCCGCCACTGCTGCGCTCGGCCACTGTCAAGAAATTCATGGTAGGCTACGAGATGATGGGAAATCCGCAGCGCGACATTACTCCGGAAGCTGCTGCCAGGCTGTTGCGCAGTCTCGTGAATCTGGCCTGATAGTCAGACAGCGGGGCCGATCGAAAATAACTGCTTATGCCTGTACTATTTATTAAATCTAATATTCTATATTAGCTATTCTAAATAACCATGCAATGAATTTTTCTACACTGGATTTTGCCATTTTCATTGGCTACTGTGTGCTTATTATAGCGGTCGGCATTTGGGTGTCCCGCGAAAAGAAAGGCCACATCAAAAACTCAACGGACTACTTCCTGGCCAGTAAGTCCCTGCCCTGGTGGGCGATCGGAGCCTCGCTCATCGCCTCAAACATCTCGGCCGAGCAGTTCATCGGGATGTCGGGCTCCGGTTTTGCCATTGGTCTAGGTATAGCCAGCTACGAGTTTATGGCGGCAGCTACGCTTATCATTGTAGCCAAGTTTTTCCTGCCCATCTATATAAAAGAAGGTATCTTCACCATGCCGCAGTTCCTGAAGTTGCGCTACGACGACCGCATCCGCACCAGCCTTGCCATATTCTGGATCATGCTCTATATCTTCGTGAACCTGACCACGGTGCTATACCTGTCGGCGCTGGCCCTGAGCGTGGTGTTTGGCGTTAGCACGATGTGGGCAATCGTCGGCCTTGCCGCAGTGGCCGTTTCGTACTCGATTTACGGTGGTCTTAAGGCGGTAGCCTGGACTGACGTAATCCAGGTGGTGTTCCTGATATTGGGTGGTTTGGTGACTACTTTTCTGGCACTCGATGCCGTGAGTGGTGGCGAAGGCCCGATGCGCGGCATGGCCATGCTGTTTGAGCAGGCGCCGGAGAAGTTCGACATGATCCTGTCAGAGGAGAACCCTTTCTACAAAGACCTGCCGGGTATGACCGTGCTCTTCGGTGGTATGTGGATCGCCAACATCAGCTACTGGGGCTTTAACCAGTACATTGTGCAGCGTGCCCTGGCCGCCAAAAGCCTCAAAGAAGTGCAGTGGGGTCTGGTGTTTGCCGCCTTCCTGAAGCTACTTATTCCGCTGGTCGTGGTGATCCCGGGTATAGCGGCCTTTGCGCTCAACGCCGATATCAGTCGCTACGACGAGGCTTACCCATGGCTCCTGAGCAACCTGGTGCCGACCGGGCTGAAAGGCCTGGCTTTTGCGGCCCTGATGGCGGCAGCCCTTTCTTCGCTCAGCTCCATGATGAACTCCACGGCCACGATCTTTACCATGGATATCTACAAAGCCCACCTGAAGCCAGATGCGAACGAAAAGCAGTTGGTGATCATCGGTCGACTGGTGAGTTTGACAGCCATTATTATTGCGGTGCTGGTAGCGGAGCCGCTGCTGGGAGGGGAGGAGCAGATCTTCCAGTTCATCCAGAAATACACGGGCTACGTGAGTCCGGGTATCGTGGTGCTGTTCGTATTCGGTCTGTTCTGGAAAAAGGCGACTTCCAATGCAGCGCTTGCTACGGCTATCGCTTCGGTGCCTTTCAGTATCATCATCGACCAGCTATTTCCGACCATGCCGTTCCTGGACCAGATGGGACTGGTATTCCTGCTTCTGTCTACGCTGATGATTGTGTACTCACTTTATGAGAACAAATCGCGCGGCATCGTGCCAGCCAATCCAATCCAGTATGACAGGTCGTTGTTCCGGACAGACATGATCTTTAATGTGGCATCTTTTGCTATCGTATTGACTCTGGCTGCGATCTACATAATCTTCTGGTAAACTAATATAGAACCAGCAGTAACAAAGGGCAGGTATAGCGAGACTATACCTGCCCTTTGTTATTATCAATTATCAAATTGCTAATATAGCCCCGTGTTTTGTGCATGTTTTTGCGGATTTGATAAAATAGTCAGCATAAAATTTGGTATATATAAATATAAATGAGTTAATTAGTGAAGGAAAAAGCAGGAATAGCAAAAGAGCTTGCATAAAGCTGCGTATTTCGCTTCTTGCCGGGCCTTTATAGCGGGTCAGGTTGCCGGAGTAATTAACTAACTATGTATACTTCCTTCAAAGTAAAAGTGCTGGTAAACAGCGCGCTAGCTTTAGTGCTGGCGGCCGCATCCTGCAAAGCGCCGCAACAGAGCGAAACCACGCCAGCTGCGCAAAGCACTGCGACAGCCCCTGAAGCCAAGCAGGCTCCGATTGTGACCGGTGCTGACCAAACCGAAGCCTATCTGCCTTACCTCAAGGGTAAGCGCATTGGAATGGTGGTGAACCCGACTTCCATTATCGGCAATAAACTGAGTGTTGACAGTTTGCACGCGCTCGGAGTGAACATTGTGAAAGTGTTCGGTCCTGAGCACGGCTTCAGAGGTGATGCCAGTGCTGGCATTAAGGTGGAGGATAGTGTGGACCCCAGAACAGGTATACCGGTAGTGTCGCTTTATGGTAAGCGCAATAAGCCTACAAAAGAAGATCTGGCCGATGTAGACCTGATGATCTTTGACATACAGGATGTAGGCACCCGCTTCTATACCTATACCATTACGCTGCACCGTGTGATGGAAGCCTGCGCCGAAAACGGCGTAGAGCTGATGGTGCTGGACAGACCTAACCCCAATGGTTTCCTGATAGATGGTCCGATTCTGGAGCCAGAGAACAAATCAGGGATTGGCATACATCCTATACCTATTGCGCATGGCCTGACGGTGGGCGAGTTTGCCCAGATGATCAACGGTGAAAAGTGGCTGGCAAATGGCGTGCAGTGCAAACTCAAAGTTGTGAAGGTCAAAAACTATGACCACGATATGCCTTATGACTTACCCGTATGGCCTTCCCCAAATCTTAACACACAACAGTCTATTCTGCTATACCCCTCTACCTGCCTATTTGAAGGCACGATTTTCAACCATGGACGTGGCACGATGTATCCTTTTACAGTGCTGGGGCATCCGGTCATGAAAGATAAATACTCCTTCAGCTATACCCCTACAGGTATAAAGGGCATGGCTGAAACGCCTTTGCACCAGGACAAGGTATGTTACGGGTTGGACCTGCGCAACTATGATGTGAATACCTTCCGGGAAACAGGTAGAATCAACCTGAGTTGGATGATCGAGCTTTACCAGGCCTATCCGGATAAGGGGCGGTTCTTTGATCAATCACAGAGCAATCAGATCGGTAATATTGACCGGCTGGCAGGGACTAAAAAGTTTAGAGAACAGATCATCGCAGGTGTCTCGGAAGAAGAGATCCGGCAGAGCTGGGAACCTGGGCTGAGCCAGTACAAGGAGAAGCGCAAAAAGTATCTGCTATACCCTTGATACAAGAAACCGGCCGGATTGAAAAATTTCGGGACACGATAACTGATGCTGTTAACCTGATTGGAGACACGTGTAATATGTTATGGGTTAATAGTTTGCCGGAATCAGTTGTGATAACACGGTTTGAGGTCTTATGTTATGAAGGTTTTGTTTGTGACAGGTTTGCCGAAGTTTGCATGTTTGTTCAAAAGGCCTAGTTCGCGGTATCAGTGGGGATGCTGTTTTAAAAGCTAATTAAGCAGGTTTTTGTTACGCATAAGGTATAATTAGATTTATTGTTAAAAATTATATTAAATAATTATAATTTTATATGCATGAATTTGCGTTTTTGCGTATAGCATCATGTTGCTGCTTCTTTCTTTTTTAGCTAAAATCATTGCAGTAACCTGTGCGCTGTGTTCCTTTTTTAGTAGCTTTAATGTGAGTTTAATATATACTGATATACAGTAACATTAATGTAGCTGGCTGAATTGTATTTTGTTTATATGATTTGCTGCAATGCTTAGCCGGAGAGTCGGAGAGAGTTTATTCTATGTTTTACCTATAACCAATAATCAATCTACCCACAATAATCTTAACCAATAGCCACGTAGTTATGATGAAAAAATTACAATGTTACCTATGGGGGATATGTTTCCTCCTGTTTCACTTTACAGCCAATGCCCAGAGCACGACTGTGACCGGCACGGTAACTGCCGCCTCCGACAATTCTCCGCTACCTGGTGTGACGGTAGCCGTTAAAGGCCAGCCGCGTGGTACGAATACCGACGTGGATGGTAAATTCTCGATTTCAGTAGCGCCTTCTGATGTGCTGGTGTTCAGCTTTATCGGGATGAAACCTGCTGAAAGACCTGTGGGTACTAACACAGTAATCAATGTTGCACTGCAAGCAAATGCCGAAAGCCTGAGCGAAGTGGTAGTAACAGCCCTTGGTATCAAGCAGGAAAAGAAAGCGCTTGGTTACGCCGTAACAGAGGTTAAAGGTGCTACCATTGCCCAGACACAGCGCGAGAACTTCGTGAACGGCCTTGCCGGTCGTGTGGCTGGTGTGGAAGTAAATGCTTCTTCTGGTCTGCCAGGTTCTTCTTCTTCTATCGTAATCCGTGGTATCAGCTCCCTGAGCGGTAACAACCAGCCACTGTTCGTGGTAGACGGTCTTCCGATCAGCAACAACACAACTTCTACAGGGGTGTTTGCTTCTTCTATCGGTGCTGGCGCTAAGTCCTTCGAAAACAGAGGTGTTGACTTTACCAACCGTGCTGCCGACATCAATCCGGAGGACATTGAAAGCATCACCGTACTGAAAGGCCCTGAAGCGGCCGCTCTTTATGGTATTGAGGCTGCTTCTGGTGCGATCGTAATTACCACCAAGCGTGGTCAGGCTGGCAAAGCCCGTATCAACTACAGCAACAGCTTCCGTATCGACCGCATCGTGCGCTACCCTGAAATTCAGCAGAAGTACGACAGAGGTATTAATGGCTACACAACGGAAGGTGATGAAAGCCTTTCTTACTTCGGTGCGCCTTATCCATCTGAAGTACAGTTCTATGACAATGTAAAGAACTTCTTCCAGGATGCTTTCACTCAGAAGCACAACCTGGCCTTTACTGGTGGTAACGAATCTGCACAGTACCGCATTTCGGGTTCCTTCACCGATGCGCAGGGCTTCATCCCGAACACAGGTCTGGAGCGTATCACGCTTTCTTCTGCTATCACAGCAAAGCTGAATAAGTTCATGTCAACAGACGTGACATTCGACTATACCCGTTCTGACAACGACCAGGCATTCAGAGGTGCTGGTGGTCCTTTGCTGCAGTTGTTGCGCTGGCCATCTAACGACGACGCAAGCAACTACCTGACGCCGAGCGGAAACAGAAGAGACTTCGGTGCTTACTCAACTGCTATTGAGAACCCGTTCTTTAACGTAAACAAGAACATCTTTAACTCCCTGACAGACCGTTACAGACTGAACGCCAGCTTAACAACTGACGTGACAGACTGGATGAAACTGGTAGGCCAGGCAGGTGTTGACTACTATACTGAGAAAAATACAATCGTGCGTCATCCTGAGTCTAATGCAGGCCGCTCTTACGGTGGTATCTTTGACCAGGCGCTTATCACGAACCGTAACCTTACTTTCCAGTACTACGCACAGTTTACAGCGCCTACTTTGTTCAACGACAAACTGCGCACTGACCTGAAAGTGGGTAGCACAGTATATGACTGGAACACGTTCAGTGCAGCCGCTACAGGTGAGCAGTTCATGGCGCCTGATCTGTACTCGATCAACAACACGGCACTTACAACACAGCGCGCCTACAATAACCTGACGCAGCGTCGTCTGGTAGGCGCATGGGGTAGCTTCAACGCCAGCTACAACGACATCCTCTTCCTGACTTTGACAGGTCGTAATGACTGGAGCTCTACACTGCCAGTGCAGAACAACTCTTTCTTCTATCCATCTGCCGGTCTGAGCTTTGTGTTCACCGAGTTGGAGCCATTCCAGGGTTCAAAAATGTACTGTCTTATGGTAAGTTGAGAGGCTCAATTGCCCAGGTAGGTAAAGATGCCCGCCCTTACAGCATCCGTCCGTTCTACGAATCGGCTCAAACGACAGGTGGTGGCTTCCGCTACGGTTTCACAGGCCCAAGCCTGAACCTGCGTCCGGAAATGACAACCTCTTACGAGTTTGGTACAGAGTTGAAGTTCTTCAACGACCGCTTCGGCATCGACGCGACATACTTCAAGAAGAAGTCTGTTGACCAGATTGTGCAGAACCTGCGTCTGAGCTATGCTACTGGTTTCGTATTGATGACCTTCAATGCCGGTGAGATGGAGAACTCAGGTATAGAACTTCAACTGAACGGCACGCCTGTAGAGAACAGCAATTTCAGATGGGACGTGTTGTTGAACTACACGAAGAACAACAGCAAACTGACGAAGCTGCCTGGCGACGTGCAGGAGTTCTACAACTCTGACACCTGGCTGTATGGCAACGTGCGTGTAGGTTCACGTGTGGATGGTCCGCTTACAACCTTCACGGGTTATGACTACCAGCGCAACGACAACGGTGATGTGTTGATCAACCCATCTACCGGTCTTCCTATCCTGAACACCAGCGAGTGGGCTATAGTAGGTGACCGTAACCCTGACTTCAACATCGGCCTGACAAACACTTTCACTTACAAGAATCTGTCGCTTAACTTCCTGCTTGACATCCGCAAAGGCGGTGACGTGTACAATGCAACAGAGCACTACCTGACGGTAAATGGTCTGAGCAAGCGTACGTTGAACAGAGAAGAGCCACGCATTGTAACAGGTGTGCTGAAAGACGGTCTGGAGAACACGGCCAACCCAACACAGAACAACATTCCGATCGACCTTTACAGAAACTCTTCTTACTGGGCTTCTATCTACCCGCACCAGAGCTTCATTGAGAAAGACGTGAACTGGGTACGTCTGCGTGACGTGACATTGAACTACCGCATGCCGACGAGCATCATGCAGCGTGTGAAGTTCATCGAAGACCTGAACGTGTTTGTAACAGGTACAGACCTGTTCCTGATCACGAACTACTCTGGTCTGGATCCGGTAGCAAACGGTAACTCTGCCGCAGTAGGTGGCGCCGGTGGTGGTGGCCTCGACTATGGTAACTTCCCGTTGCCAAGAGGAATTAACTTTGGAATTAGAGCAGGATTTTAATTGAAATGAAAATGAGAAAGATATTAGTAGCTTCTCTTATAGCGGCCAGCGTGTTTTCGGCATCTGGCTGTAAAGATTACCTAGACGTAAACACAAACCCGAACGGTCCGGACTCTCTGTTGCAGCCGGAACTGTTCCTGCCGCAGATACAGTCTGAAATGGCAGTAGCGATGCAGTGGGATGGTCGTTTTGCAGGTCAGTACGTGCAGAACTGGGCTTCTACAGCTGCAGACAACGCACTTGACTTACACGCCAATCCACTTTCTGACTCCTATGCGCAGCTTTGGAGAGCCGTGTACTGGAGCATGGGCTACAACCTGTCGGATATGATCGAGAGCGGCGAGCGCAGCAAAAAGTACGACTTTGTAGGCGTTGGCCACATCATGCGTGCTTACGGCTGGCAGGCGCTGACCGACTATCATGGTCCGGTGATCATGACGGAGGCCTTTGATCCAGACAGACGTGTGTTCAACTACGATGAGCAGCAGGCTGTTTACCCTGAGATCAAGCGTCTGTTAGAAGAAGGTATCAAAAGCCTGGAGAGAACTGACGGACTGGATGCTGCTAGCTCTGGTCTGAGCAAAGGTGACCTGATTTACGCAGGTAATCGTGAGCGCTGGAAGAAGTTTGCCTACGGTATGCTGGCGATCAACGCACACCGCCTGACAAACAAGTCTTCTTATGACCCGAACAAAGTGATCGAGTACGTGGATCAGTCGCTTGCCAGCAATGCCGACAACGCTATGATCCGCTTTCAGGGAGAAGTAAGTGCTAACACAAACTTCTTCGGGCCGATCCGTAACAACATCGCTTCTAATCGTCAGACAGATTACATCGTTGGTTTGCTGGATGGTACTAACCCATCGCTGCGTGACGAGGACCTGGCAGGAACTGATCCTGTGTTTGAAGGACAGCACCTGAAAGACCCACGTTTGACGGCTATGCTGGCACCGTCGCCGGACGGTCAGTACAGAGGTCTTCGTTCAGGAAAAGGTATCACAGGTATACCTACCGCGGAGGTTCCAAACAACCTGTGGGGTTCTGTAGGTGTGTCAACTGTACAGCCTCGCCAGATCTACATTTTTGGTAACTCGGCTCTTTTCCCACTGATGACTTACTCGCAGCTGCAGTTCATCAAAGCAGAAGCAGCCTGGATCGCAGGTAAGATGGATGTAGCCCTGGATGCTTACAGAAAAGGGGTGACAGCACATATTGACTTTGCCCGTACTTATGCACCAGATCCAGCTATGTTTGATCAGCGCAAGGCCGCTTACCTGGCCAGCGAGGAAATGATGCCAACTTCTCCTGCCGGCCTGACACTTTCTAAGATCATGCTGCAGAAGTACATCGCTACATGGGGATGGGGCTTCATCGAGACTTGGTCTGACATGAGAAGATACCACTACAACCAGGATGGTGAAGTGTATACAGGCTTCGTACTGCCTGAGCAACTGCACGTGTCTAACCAGGGAGTGCCGGCTTACAGAGCACGTCCGAGATACAACTCAGAGTATATGTGGAATCAGGAGGCGCTACGTGCTATGGGCGGCTTCGATGAGAACTACCACACTTATGAAACTTGGTTCAGCAAACACGAATAATCCGAAAAAGAGATGATGAAGATATTTAAAAGAGCATTCCTGTTTTTGGCAGCAGGCTTCCTGCTAGGAGCCTGCGAAAAGAACGCCATCCCTGAAGTAACAGAGCCAGTGCAAGATGGCGCTTACGTGAAGTTCTTCTTCCAGGTGGAAGGAGCACCCCGCGCCAATTTTTACCTGGACAGCAAGAAAGTGACTGGTGTAGCGCCTACCACGACTGACATTGTGCTGGGCAACCTTTATGGTTCAGTATACCCTAGCAATGCCTACGCATTGGTGCCGGCTGGTAGCTTTAATATGAGTGCGATCGACACAGTGGCAGGAGCCGGCACGGCCGATGTGCTGGCAAGTACTTCTGTAAGCCTGGCTAACAACAAACACTACTCAGCTTACCTGGCGGGTACTCCGGAAAGCTACGAAGTGTTCATGGTAGAGGATAACCTGCCTCCAGCAGATTACACCAAAATCTGGTGGCGCTTTATGAACACAATGGCGAACATGCCGTTTGCTGTGGATGCTTACGCAGTGCGTTCTGCTGTACCAGCAACTGACACAAAGCCAGCTGAGCCAGTTGAGGTGTATGAACTGGGCAAAGGTCTTGACTTTAAAGAGCACGGCCCATACGTAGAGCTGAAGCCAGGAACCTATACCTACAAGGTTTTTGCCTCCGGTACGGAGTACGATCCTGCTACTTCAACTTCTTATATCCAGCAGTCATTCGCAATAGCGTCATTGGGTCGTGTGTACACTACGCAGATTCGTGGCACTTACGCTGAAAAGCCAAAGGCTGCCCAGATAGATTACTGGAGAGAGAGATAAGGTGGTAAACCCGGGGCAGCGCTGGTCCCGGGTTATTTCCCGCTTTTACTTTCTGCACAAGGTAAGTCGGTTTCAGACCTGGCTTGCATCCTAGTACAAATAGTAATAGATTAGCTTACGAATAGTTTTATCAACATGAAAGAGCCCCTCCTTTACTAAACCTATTGGAGGGCTTTTTTTTAGCCACCCTATACCCAACCGGAACAATGATTAGAAACTTTACACTTTTAGCCGCCTTGCTACTCAGTTCAGTCAGCCTGTTTGCACAGGTTTCAAAAGATCCTCCTAAACGTGAGTTCAGAGGCGTATGGATTGCCACAGTACAGAACATCGACTGGCCTTCCAAACCAAAGCAGGGTGTAGATTCCCAGCAGCAGATGCAGGAACTGGTTGACATCTTCGACACCCATCAGAAAACAGGTATAAATGCTGTGATGCTGCAGGTTCGTCCCTCAGCCGACGCTTTCTATGCCAAAGGGCGTGAGCAGTGGAGTATGTTCCTGACCGGCAAGCAAGGCACGCTGCCGGAGCCGTTCTACGATCCGCTGGAGTTTGCCATCGAAGAAGCCCACAAGCGTGGCATGGAACTGCATGCGTGGATTAACCCTTACCGTGCCTCAACCAGCCTGGTCGATTCGCTGGTGAGCAGCGAGCACATCTCCCGCATTCAGCCGGACTGGTTCTTTACCTACGGCGACAAAAAATACTTTAACCCCGGCATACCTGAGGTGCGCCACTACCTCGTGGATGTGATCATGGACGTGGTGCGCAACTACGACATCGACGGCATCCACTTCGACGATTACTTTTACCCTTATCCGGGCAAACAGCCCTGCCAGACTCCATCACTTATATGTTGCATGAGCAAGGCATTAAGAACATTGAAGACTGGCGCCGCAACAATGTGGACCAGCTGATCAAAGACCTGTCAGAGGCAATCAAGAAAGAGAAAAAGCATGTGAAGTTCGGTATCAGCCCATTTGGTATCTGGCGCAACAAGTCACAGGACCCGCAGGGTTCAGAGAGCAATGGCCTGTCAGGGTATAGTGCCTTATATGCCGATGCCCGCAAGTGGGTGCAGGAAGGCTGGATCGACTACATCAACCCGCAGCTGTACTTCCCCTTCGGCTATACACCGGCACCTTACGAAAAACTGCTGGACTGGTGGGCTGCCAATTCCAATGGTAAGCATGTGTATATAGGCCAGGGAGCCTACCGTGCCATGGAAGACCGTGAAGGCTGGCGCGACCGGCAGCAGTTGCCAAACCAGGTGCGCTACCTGCGTGAGAACCCACGGGTGCAGGGCAGTGTGTATTTCAGTTCACGTTCGCTCACCAACAACCTGGCTGGTTTTCGCGATTCCCTGCAACACGACCTGTACCGCTATCCGGCCCTGCAGCCAATTATGCCATGGTTAGGTATGGCCAAACCTGCCAAGCCTGTTAGTCTGCGAGAAGACAAGTTCCTGCTCTTCTTACCGCGACTTCGCAAGGCGATTATCAAATGGGATTACCCGGATCAGGAAGAGGATGTGTATGGTTTTGTAGTATACCGCTTCGACGAAAACGAGCCGATCAACCTGGAACATGCCCGCAACATTCGCCACATCCAATTCAACGATTACGAACTGGGTTTCCACGACGAGACAGCCGAACGCGGGAAGACCTACAAATATGTGGTAACATCCATCGACAGATTGAAAAATGAGAGTAAGCCTTCTAATGTTTACCTAAAAAAGCTACGCTAGCCTTATGAAGAACAGGAAAAAGACCATATTGGCGCTGGTGCTGACGACGATGATCGTGGCAGCAATGCCATTGCTTTCTCGAACAAAGCTACCCCTGCTATAGAGGAGGCAAGTATAGCCGCCAAAGGTCCTGCCTGGATCCGCATTAACCAGTTAGGCTATACTCCTCAAGGTATAAAAGTAGCGGTGTGGGGAAGTAAATCGAAAGAAAAGCTTCGCCGCTTTCAGCTGGTAGACGCTAGCACTGGCAAAGTAGTATTCAAAGGCAGAGCTGGTAATGCTTTTGGTGCTTACGGACCGTTTGAGGAATCTTACCGCCTGAACTTCACCGAGTATAACAAGCCGGGTACTTACTACCTGCAGGCCGGTAGTGCTAAGTCGCCCGAGTTCCGGATTGGCGCCGACGTGTACAAAGGTACCGCAGACTTTGCGCTGCGCTACATGCGCCAGCAACGCAGCGGCTTCAACCCTTACCTGCAAGACTCCTGTCATACCCAGGACGGCTATACCATGTATGGCCCGATGCCCGACAGCACCATCATCGACGTGTCGGGTGGCTGGCACGATGCCTCAGATTACCTGCAGTATGCCACTACTTCGGCCAACGCCACTTACCACCTGCTGGCTGCCTACCGTGACTTTCCGGACGTGTTCACTGACAAGCACCAGGCCAACGGACTCGAGGGAACGAACGGTGTAGCCGACGTACTTGACGAGGCAAAGTGGGGGCTGGACTGGCTCGTGAAGATGCACCCGCGTGAAGACTGGCTCTTCAACCAACTAGCTGACGACCGCGACCATCAAGGCATGCGGCTTCCAACGAATGACCCCGTTGACTATGGCATGGGCAATGGAGGTCCGCGTCCGGTATACTTTGCCTCCGGGGAGCCGCAAGGCCTGGGCAAGTACCAGAACCGGGCGACCGGCGTTGCCTCTATTGCCGGGAA
The DNA here is from genome assembly GCF_000277005.1 of Pontibacter sp. BAB1700. Lineage (NCBI taxonomy): Bacteria > Pseudomonadati > Bacteroidota > Cytophagia > Cytophagales > Hymenobacteraceae > Pontibacter > Pontibacter sp. BAB1700. The sequence goes on from NZ_AKIS01000036.1 coordinate 26,677, forward strand.
GTTCACAAGTGCCTTCGGACTGGCCGCTCAGATTTACAGCACCAAAGATCAGAGACTTTCTAATCTCTTTGGTCAGAAGGCACAGTCTGCCTACAAACTGGGCCTGGCCAAACCAGGCGTTGCACAGACCGCTCCCAACAGGGCGCCTTATTTCTATGAGGAAGACAACTGGGTAGACGACATGCAGCTGGGTGCAGCGGCGCTTTACCAGCTGACCGGCAAGCAGGAATTCTTCAAGCAAGCCTACACCTATGGGCTTCAGGAAAAGGTAACCCCTTGGATGGGGGCCGATACAGCCCGTCATTACCAGTGGTACCCGTTCCACAACTTCGGTCACTTTGAGCTGGCCAAGAAATCTGACGACAAGACGAAGGCAGAGTTGATCGGATTCTACAAGGAAGGTATAGAAAAGGTATACGCCAAGGCAAAGAAGAATGCCTTTTACCGTGGTGTGCCATTTATCTGGTGCTCTAATAACCTGACTACCTCTTTTGCCATCCAAAGCTTCCTGTACCGCCAGTTATCCGGCGACCAGACGTACGCTGAGCTGGAGCAGGCGAACATAGACTGGCTGTTCGGTGTGAACCCTTGGGGGACAAGCATGGTGTATGGCTTGCCAGCACACGGCGATACGCCAACAGACCCACACTCCGCCTTTACCCGACTGAATAAGTACCCGATTGACGGAGGGCTGGTGGATGGTCCGGTGTATGGCAGCATCTTCAACAACCTGCAACATCTGAAGCTATACAGTGAGGATGCCTATGCCGAGTTTCAGTCTGACCTGGCAGTATATCACGACGACTTCGGCGACTACAGCACCAACGAGCCAACCATGGACGGTACAGCTTCTCTGATCTACCTGCTGGCAGCCAAAGAACATAGCTCGCAGGAGGGGAGGCAGCCAAAAAAGTAATAGTAGACAGCCACGGAGCGATCATCCGGGGTGACACGACGGTCCGGCAGATCGCGCTGATCTTCACCGGGGATGAGTTTGCGGACGGTGGAGAAGTGATCAGCCATGTGCTGAAAAAGCACCAGGTCAAAGCCTCCTTTTTTCTCACGGGGCGCTTTTACCGGAATCCCGCTTTCAGGGCCTTGATCAGGGGGCTGAAGAAAGAGGGCCATTACCTGGGAGCGCACTCCGACGAGCACCTGCTTTACTGCGACTGGACAAAACGCGATAGTCTGTTGGTAACGCGGGAACAGTTCAGGGAAGACCTGCGGAAAAATTACCAGCGCATGGAAGCCTATGGTGTGAAGAAGAAAGACGCGCCTTACTTTCTGCCGCCATACGAATGGTATAACCGCAGCATCAGCAACTGGACATCGGAGGAAGGGCTGCAATTGGTTAATTTTTCGCCCGGCACCCGTTCTGCCGCCGACTATACCTACCCCGAAATGGGAAACCGGTATGTGGGCTCGGAAACGGTGCTGCAGTCGATCATGGGCTATGAGGCGAAGGACAGAAACGGACTGAACGGCTTTATGCTGCTCCTGCACATTGGCACAGACCCGAGGCGGACGGATAAGTTTTACCACCGGCTCGACGAAATGCTCACGAAGCTGAAAGAGAAAAACTATCGGTTTGTGCGGCTGGATGAGTTGTTGGAACAAGAAAAGTAGCGCGCTATACCTGCGCTTTAAAAATTAGAGACAAATGAAAAAAGTTCTGATACTGGTGTGCGCCCTTGCCGGCTTTGTTGGTTGCCAACAACCTGCTGCCACTTCCGATGCGCCGCTGATACCGGAAGGTATAAGCTACCTGTCGAGGGAGGAGTGGGGAGCTAACGCGCCAGTGCTGCCGATGCGACCGCATAAGCTGACAAGGCTGACCATCCATCATACCGGTGTGCCGCAGTTGTTTGACCGTAGCCTGACTGATAAGCTGCGCAATCTGCAGAAGTTCTCACAGGAAGACAGCCCCCTGGCGGATGGTCGCATGAAACCGGCCTGGGCAGATGTGCCCTATCACCTTTATGTGGATGTGCATGGAGCTGTTGGAGAGGCGCGGGATCTCAACTATGCAGGTGATTCCAACACCAGTTACGATCCGGCCGGCCATCTGCTGGTGGTCGTAGAGGGCAACTTCGAAAAAGAGGCTATCACAGAGGCGCAGCTAAAGACGCTCGAAAAACTGGTGCCGGCCCTGGCGAAGCGCTTCGGCATACCTGCCGACAGCCTGGGGGCACACAAGGATTTTGCTGAAACCAGCTGTCCGGGTACTGGTTTGTATGGGGAGCTGCCACGATTCAGGCAATTAGTGAAAGGCCATTAAGTGCCGGCATCAATAGCTGAACCACAGCCTGAGGTAAGTGCCGGAATATATAGATTATTAAAAAGAGGTTTTTTGCGTGTTTTTGCCGGTTTTAGAAAAAATCTTGCGAAATAGTTTGAACTTTACGAACAAGTGCTTAGTTTTATACAAAATAAAGGGACAGTATTCGTTTTGCTCGTGCGCTTTTGTGCGGTTTCTGCGCTAGTTTACCAAACAAAAGGCAGCATGAGCAGAATGGGTACAACTACTCTAAGTGCTGCCATCGGTCTTTTTGCTTCAAGAGGAAATAAACAGATGAATTTACGGAAGTATGCCGCTTTGTTAGCACTGTTTCTAATCGCCAATCTTGGCTATAGTCAGTCTTTCCAATTTGCTTTTGTATCCGATACCCACATCGGCAATCCCACTGCACAGGAAGACCTTGAGCGCACCATCGCCGACATTAATGCTAACCCCAATCTTGAGTTTGTAGTCATCACCGGCGATATCACCGAGTTTGGTTCTGATGAAGAACTGAAACTGGCTAAACAGCTATTCGATACTCTCCAAAAGCCTGGTACATTGTGCCTGGCAATCACGACACCAACTGGTCAGAGAGCGGCAGCAACAGCTTTCGGGTTGTTTTCGGGGCAGAGACCTTTGCATTTACCCACAAAGGTTACCTCTTTGCAGGCACTGGTTCAGGGCCAAACATGCGAATGGGGCCGGGGCAGATTCCGCGCGAGAATATCGTGTGGCTGGACTCGGTACTGACTCACATGCCCGATCCGGAAATGCCGGTCATTTTCCTCAACCACTACCCACAGGACTCCTCGCTGAACAACTGGTACGACGTAACGGACAAGCTGCGCTCTTACAACACTCAGCTGATCCTGCACGGCCATGGCCATAACAACCGCGAATACCGCTACGACGGTATACCTGCCGTGATGGGTCGCTCTAATCTGCGTGCAAAAGAAGAAGTGGGAGGGTATAATATCGTGACCTTCGCCGATGGAAAAGCCAGTTTTGAAATCCGGAAGCCAGGTATAGCATCCTTGCCAAAATGGATAGAGGTGCCGTTGGTAAAGCATGATTTCGCCAACGACCCGACTAAGCACCACCGTCCGTCTTTTGCCGTAAACAAGTTATACCCAAATGTAAAACTGGTATGGGAATACCAGGATGATAGCGATGTAGGAGCGGGTACGGCTGTTTATAAAGATCTGATCATTGCCACAAACACCACGGGCGAGGTATTCGCACTGGATAGTAAATCCGGAAAGCGCAGGTGGACTTACCGCACTAATGGCAAAATCTACTCTACTCCGGCTGTGGCGAATGGCTATGTGGTGGTAGGTTCTTCGGATGACCATATTTACTGCCTCTCTGCCGCTACAGGCAAGTTAGCCTGGAAATTTAAAGCCAACAGACCTGTGCTGGGATCGCCGCTTATCGAGAAAGGCATCGTCTACATCGGCGCTTCAGATGGGCATTTTCGTGCCTTGCAATTGAAAACTGGCAAGTTGATGTGGGATTTCGATCAGGTCAATAACTTTGTTGTGACCAAGCCGCTGCTCTACCAGGGCAAGGTATACTTCGGTAGCTGGGGCAACGAGTTTTATGCCCTTGACGCCAAAACTGGTCAGCTAGCCTGGAAATGGAGCAATGGCTCCAGCAACCGGATGTTTTCACCGGCTGCCTGCTACCCGGTAGCCGCTAACGGGCGCATCTTTATCGTGGCTCCTGATCGCTTTATGACTTCACTGGACGCTAACACAGGGGAAGTGGTGTGGCGTGAGCAAATGAAAGAAGGTCGCGTGCGCGAGTCGATGGGTATTTCAAATGATGGCAAGCTGGTATACGTGAAGACCATGGACGGGCAGGTATACGGCATTTCCACTTCCGCCAATACCCTGCAGGTGGACTGGAAGTCGACGTTGCAGCTGCCTTACGAGCTGGCCCCTTCGGCTATTGTCGAACACAACAATGTGGTATTGGTGCCTTCGCACTCGGGCTTGGTAAGCGCACTGGACCGCCAGAGTGGAGAAGTGCTTTGGAAATACAAGAGTTCAAACAGTCTCATGAATCTGGTAATGCCGATGGGCAAAAACAGGGTAGTCGTGAGCACAATGGATGGGAAGATCGCCTGCCTGGAGTATGTACCTGCCAAATAAGGTATAGCAACAGGTATAGCGATTGATTTAGAAGGAATTATTTAAAACACAACATGGAGATTACAACCGAGAAAGACTCGAACTATAACAACCTGGAAAAGATGTCGGTGAGGGAAGTGCTGGAGAACATCAACCGTGAAGACAAAAGCGTACCCCTTGCCGTTGAAAAGGCAATTCCTCAAATAGAAAAACTGGCTGAAGTAGTAGCGGACCGCATGAAAAAAGGCGGCAGACTGTTCTACATCGGTGCCGGCACCAGCGGCCGTCTGGGCGTAGTGGATGCTTCTGAGTGCCCACCGACCTTTGGTGTGCCCTTTGACATGGTAGTAGGCCTGATCGCCGGTGGTGACACGGCTATCCGCAAAGCGGTGGAGTTTGCCGAAGACGACATGGAGCAAGCTTGGGAAGACCTGAAAGAATACGCTCTCGATGAAAATGATGTGATCGTAGGTATAGCCGCATCGGGCACGACACCATACGTGATCGGCGGTTTGCGAATGGCCAATGAGTATGGTCTGGCAACCGGCTGTATCGTGTGTAACACCGGCAGTCCGGTAGCAGCCGAGGCGCAGTACCCGGTAGAGGTGGTCGTAGGCCCGGAGTTTGTGACAGGCAGCACCCGCATGAAAGCCGGTACGGCTCAGAAACTGGTGCTCAACATGCTCAGCACCACCGTGATGATCCAACTGGGTCGCGTGCGCGGCAACAAGATGGTGGACATGCAGCTGACGAACCACAAGCTTTACCACCGTGGCGTGCGCATGGTCATGTCGGAGACGGGTGCTGACGAAGCAACAGCGGCTGCATTGCTGGAGAAACATGGCAGTGTGCGCAAGGCCGTAGCCAGCGTGCTGGTTTCGAAGTAGTAACGCTGGCCAATATTGCCGCCAATTCGGCAAATCTGTGTAACTTACCATCCTATGTGGTTAAGAAAGGAAAGTGATAGCTGCTTTTCTTTCTAACCCTCTGGTGGTTAATTAACTTATTATGTCTCCAATCGTTCTTTTATCTTTTCTGATCGGCTATTTTGCGGTGCTGATAGGTATATCCTACTTTACTTCGAAAGGATCATCAGACAACTCCAGTTTCTTTATCGCCAACCGCAATTCGAAGTGGTACTTCGTGGCATTTGGTATGATCGGTACCGCTCTGTCGGGTGTGACTTTCATCTCGGTGCCGGGGGCGGTGGTCAATAGTAGTTTCGGCTATTTCCAGTTTGTGCTTGGCAACACGGTCGGCTTTGTGCTGATCGCTTTTGTGCTTCTGCCGCTCTACTACCGCATGAACCTGATCTCCATTTATACCTACCTGGAGAAGCGCTTCGGCTACTGGAGTTATAAATCGGGTGCCATGATCTTCCTGGTGTCGCGTACCATTGGCTCAGCTTTCCGTCTATACCTGGTGGCTATTGTGCTGCAGCGTTTTATCTTCGATGCCTGGAACGTCCCTTTTGTGGCGACTGTGGCCATTTGCTTGATTCTGATCTGGCTCTATACCCACAAGGGTGGTCTTAAAACGATCGTAATCACCGATACCCTGCAGACGCTCTTCATTGTGTCTTCGGTAATTTTCTCCATCATCTTTATCGCCAGTAGCCTCGACCTGAACGTGGTGCAGACCTTTGAGGCGGTGAAAAACAGCTCTTACTCCAAGATGTTCTTCTGGGAGGATTTCCTGGGTACGAAGAGCCACTTCCTGAAGCACTTTATCGGCGGTATTTTTGTGACCATTGCCATGACAGGCCTGGATCAGGACCTGATGCAGAAGAACCTGAGCTGCAAAAACATCGGCGAAGCGCAGAAGAATATGCTGACGTTTACGGGTGTTTTCGTATCGATCAACATCTTCTTCCTGAGTGTAGGTGCTTTGCTGTACATCTATGCAGAAGCCAATGGCATAGACGTAACGGCGCTTGCTACGCCTGACCACCTGTTCCCAGAAATCGCCCTGAACCACATGGCCATGATCCCGGCCATCATCTTCATGCTCGGCCTTACGGCAGCTACGTTTGCCACCACTGACTCAGCGCTGACAGCACTTACCACGTCTTTCTGCGTGGACTTTCTGAACTTCACCAAAAAAGCCAACCACGACGACATCAAACTGATCCGCACCCGCCACATGGTGCACATTGGTTTCTCAGTAGTCATGCTGCTGGTTATCCTCGTGTTCAAGATCATCAACGATGACTCAGTGGTGAACGCGATTTTCAAAGCGGCCGGCTATACCTATGGTCCGTTGCTGGGCTTGTTTGCTTTCGGCATGGCTAACAAACGTGCCGTGGCTGACAAACTGGTGCCGTACGTCTGCGTGATTTCACCTGTGCTGACTTATATTCTGGATAGCAACTCTGTGGAGTGGACTGGTTATGCCATGGGTTTTGAACTGATTGTGGTGAATGCTGCCATCACATTCATCCTGTTGCTGGTAACAAGCAAACCAGGTGGCGGCATGATGATGGACGCCCTGGAGGAAGCCGAACGTGGCCCTAAAGTAAAACAGACAACTTATTAAGCTTATACCTGTAATGTGTGAACGGTCATACCTCAGGTAAGTGCGAAATTGAAACATCGTAAGTGTTTTCTTAACTAAGAAAACATTGAGTGGGACAGTCTTTTGTCCTTTATCTAAAGTTCTTTTGTACTCATGCTTATGAATATAGCATTGCTTTTGGAGAGTGTTTTGCCAAAAGCGCGCATTCGGGCACGCCTGATCGATGTCGTGTCCTACGCTTCTGACGCAGGCTTTTACTACCTTAGGCCGAAGGCTGTGGTGCAGCCGGTGTCGGAGGAGGAGGTTAAACAGTTATTTGCTTTTTCGCACCAGCACAAGGTGCCCCTCACGTTCCGTACAGCTGGTACCAGTTTGTCGGGTCAGTCCATTACCGATGGTGTACTGGTTGACCTGAGTCAGTACTGGAACAAAGTGCAGGTAGAAAACGAGGGGGCTCATGTACGTGTGCAGCCCGGCGTGATTGGTGCCATCGTGAATGCGCATCTACGTCCGTTTAAGCGCAAGATCGGTCCGGACCCGGCCAGTATCAACTCAGCCATGATGGGCGGCATTCTCTCGAATAACGCCAGCGGGATGTGCTGTGGCGTGAGTAAGAACTCCTACCATACCACGAAGTACATCAGCTTTGTGCTGCCCAGCGGCCAATGCTTCACCACCGAAAAACAGATCGACTACCTGCGCTTCAGCGAGGAATGTCCTGAGCTATACCTGACACTTCAAAAGATCAAGCAGCAGATTCGAAACAACCCGGAGCTGCACTACCTGATCCGGCACAAGTATAAGACCAAAAATACGGTCGGCTACTCCGTCAACGCGTTCATCGATTACGAGCACCCGCTCGATATCATGGCGCATTTGCTGATCGGGGCAGAAGGTACGCTCGGCTTCATTGCTGAGGCCGTATTGCAAACCGTGCCTGATTATCCGGCAAAGTCAACAGCGCTACTATACTTTCCCGATATCTATGCCGCCTGTCAGGCCATTGTGCCGCTGACGGAGGCAGGTGCCGAGGCCGTCGAGTTGATGGACCGTGCTTCGCTGCGCTCCATCGAGCACATGGCAGGCGTTCCGGCCGTTATCAAGACGTTACCCGACACCGCGGCAGCTTTGCTGGTAGAGTTCCAGGCGAACACGCACGAAGAGGTGCAGGAGAAGATTCTGAAATTTATGGCGCTGTCGCCGGAGCTGGCTTTGCTGGAGCAACCTGTTTTCACAACCGACCCGATCGAACAGGGCTTGCTGTGGAAGGTACGCAAAGGGATGTTCCCGGCCGTAGGGGCTGTGCGGGCCAGCGGTAGCACCGTGTTGCTCGAAGACATAGCTGTACCGGTTGCACAACTTGGTGATGCCATACTCGACCTGCAGGAGCTCTTCCGTAAACACGGCTATCTCAACGCCATCATCTTCGGTCACGCCAAGGACGGCAACATTCACTTTGTTGTCACACAGGCTTTTGACACACCTGCCGAAGTCACCCGCTACGACCGCTTCCTGAAAGAAGTGGTGAAGCTGGTGGTGAAGAAATACGAAGGCGCCCTGAAAGCCGAACACGGCACGGGCCGCAACATGGCGCCGTTTGTGGAGACCGAATGGGGACCGGAGGTATACCGTATTATGAAGGCGCTGAAACAGGTGGTGGATCCGGAGAACCTGCTAAACCCCGGCGTGATCATCAATCACGACCAGAATGCGCACATCCAAAACCTAAAGGATCTGCCGAAGGTGGAAGAGGAAGTGGACCGCTGCATGGAGTGTGGCTTCTGCGAGCACAAGTGTCCGAGCCGCAACCTCACGCTGACACCCCGGCAGCGCATTGTCGTGCGCCGGGAATTGTTAAACCTGCAACGCAGAGGCAAGAAGAAAGAGCACAAAGAACTGCTGAACCAGTACCAGTACGACGGGTTGGATACCTGCGCCGTTGACGGTCTCTGCGCCACTGCCTGCCCGGTTGACATCAACACCGGCGACTTGGTGAAACGCCTCCGCCGCGAGAATCACAGCGAACTGGCAAATCAGGTGGCACTGATGGTAGCCAAGAACTTTAAACCCGTTGCCGCGACTGTTAAATTCGGTCTGCAGGCAGGTGCGGGTGTGAACAAACTCCTGGGAGCCAATACTGTCGCAAGGCTGACAGAGGAGGTGAAAGACATGATCCCATCTTTCCCGCTCTGGACAAAGCAACTGGCGCCCGCCCCAGGTATAGCCAAATCCATTGCCTATGCGATAGCTCCTGTAGCAGAAGCCGCTGTGGTTTACTTCCCGACCTGTATCTCGCGTACCATGGGTGCCGCTGAGTCGGGTAAGAAAAACATCATTGACACGTTCAAAAGTGTATCAGATAAGGTAGGGCTGAAGTTTACAATTCCGCAGGATGTACAAGGCGCCTGCTGCGGACAGATCTTTTCTTCGAAAGGATACAGCAAGGCATTCGCCTACACCGCCAACGAAACAATAGAGAAGGTATGGCAATGGACAGATAAAGGCCGTCTGCCGCTGGTACTCGACATTACTTCCTGCACCCAAACTTTGCAGAACTGCCGTCCGGTGCTCACCGCCGAGAACAAGCAGAAGTTCGATAGCATCAAGATCATCGACAGCATTGACTACATTGCCGATTTCATCCTCCCGAAAGCCACTGTGCAGCGTAAGAAGGCAAACGTAGTACTACACCCGGTTTGCTCCCTGCAGAAGATGGGATTGGAAGGATGCTTTGTAAGTATAGCCAGACAGCTGGCCGAAGAAGTAACGGTACCGATGCACGCCGGTTGCTGCGGTATGGCCGGCGACCGTGGATTCCTGGTGCCGGAGCTAACAGCATCTGCCACTGCGCCAGAAGCGGCGGAGGTGAAGCAAGGGGAGTATGATGGGTATTACTCTTCCGGTAAGACCTGCGAAATGGCCATGACGGAGGCGGTTGGTCGTAACTACGAGTCAATTGTTTATCTGCTGGATGAGTGTTTGTAAAAAGTCTATTTCATCACAAAACAAAGAGGCCCGTTAAAGTGACGGGCCTCTTTGTTTATGCTGTGTATGGTTTCTTAGACTGTTTCGACTACTGCTGCATACTCTCTCAGACTTGCGTCCTCAGGATTCAGATCCGTTACCAGGTAGTGAATTGAGTTGAGATCGCATACTTTCATGTTCTGGTCGGAGCCGAGTTTTTCGGCTATACTCATGATAGCGGTTTTCTTAGCAGATCGAATCATTGCTTTCTTTACCTGCACTACTTCCCAGTCAGAATCAGTGAGGCCGTCTTCTACGGAGAGGGAGTTGGTGCCGAGTATACAGAGATCCACTTTGATCTCAGAAAGCTGGTTTACCACCTGGGCACCGATCATGATGTGGGAGTTCTTTGAAAGCTGTCCGCCCAACAGGATCACGTTGATATTCGGACGCTCTGCCAACTCCAATGCTACCAATGGACTCACCGTAAAGAAGGTGCAGCGCAGGGTATCCGGAATCATACGGGCTACTTCGATCATAGTGGTGCCGCCGCCTACCAGTATGCTCATGCCGTCTTTTAGCAGGTCAATTACCTTGCGGGCAATTTCCTTTTTCGACTCTTTGGCGTATACCTCCGACTGACTGAATGGGTAATGGAAGGATTTCGACAGAGCGCCACCATGTACCTTCAGAATCTGGCCGCTTTCTGCCAGTTCGTTCAAGTCTCTTCTAACCGTATCTTCCGATACATTGAGCTTCAAACTCAAATCTGATGAAAGCACCTTGTTGTGCAGATTGATCTGCTTTATGATAAAAGCCTGCCGTTCTTCCTTAAGCATTCTGGTCGTGTTTAATCTGTAAAAATCAAATATAGATTTTTTTCTGAAAATATGTAGTCGGGATCTTTAAATAGGGCCCCAACCCCAAGGATTTTTGGTATTTAAGAATGCTTCTACCCATGGATTGGCAGGATTTCTGGAATTGAATGTTTAATATGTAGGGACAGGCCACGATCCAATTTCGTCAACTAAAGCGTTTTTACTGTCATTTCGACCCTAGGGAGAAATCTGAAGAATTACCACTAATCTCAAAGAATTCAGGTTTCTCATTACATTCGAAATGACAGTTTGTGTTCAACGTTTCTTAAGTATGCAGTAGTCGGTCGCGACCTGTCCCTGTCGAAATCCTGTTAATCTTTAAATCCTGAAAATCCTGATTCAGACAAAAAAAGCCTGCCCCACTTAAGGGACAGGCTTTCAAAGTCAGGAATTGTAAATTGTTACACCTTCACATAAATCTTCTTCTTATCCATCCAGAAGCCGATTACCCACATGGTTAGCATATAGCCTAGTGCGAACAGGAGTGAAGCTGTTTTCCCTTCGGACCAACTCAGGAAAAGATGGGTATAAAGCCACTTCTGCAAGCTCATGTCATCTATTCGGATGAAGTTAAGCAGCTTAATGACCAGTGTGGCAAAAGCGAAGATGAAGAGCGGATTTTTGCCGAAGGCTTCAAAGAAGTAGGACCACTTTACAAAGCCCAACACTTCGATCACCAGCATCAGCCCAGCGATCAACATCACGCTCAAGCCAACCGAGTGCAGTACGTAAGAGCTTGTCCAGATCGGCTTGTTGATCGGGAAGTAAATATCCCAAACCAGTGCCATAGCTACTAGTATGGCGCCAGCCACCATCAGCTTGAAGACGGTGCTCAGGTTGTTGCCGTTTTTCTGGATAAACAGACCTGCAAAGTAACCGGCGATCACATTCACAGTGGCTGGCAGTGTGCTCAGCAATCCTTCCGGGTCGAAAGGTATGCCGAAGCCTTTGTAGAGGTTGGTTTCAGGTATGATCAGGTCGTCGAACTTGCGGGCGGCATTGCCAGCAAGACTGTACGGATCAGCAGCATCACCGAAGAAGTACATCACAGCCCAGTATCCCAACAGTACTACCAAACTGAAAATGGCAGCTCCCTTGAATTTTAAATAGTGCACCGCCAGTGATGCAATGAAATAGCAAAGCGCTATACGCTGCAGTACGCCCATAATACGAACCGCCGTGAAATCTTTCATCACGATTGCCCCTTCCGGATTGCGCATTACGAATGGAAACAAATTCAGGAACAAACCGATCAGAAAGATAAGGGCCGTACGCTTGAGCACCTTGCGCAGGAAAACACTGTCTGGCTGCGTCTCGAATTTGCGCATACTGAAGCTCATGGCATTGCCTACCACAAACAGGAAGGACGGAAACACCAGGTCGGTGACCGTAAAGCCGTGCCAGGCAGCATGCTTGAAAGGGGCGTAAATGCTGCCCCAACTGCCGGGGTTATTTACCACCACCATCAATGCAATGGTGAGGCCACGGAGCACGTCGAGTGAAAGGTAACGCTCATACGTTTGCGGTCTGAGTAAACCAGCGTCTGTCAGGGGAGGGGCTGTCGAGAGTTTAGTCATGGGTATAAGGCGGTTAAGGTATAGCGTGTTTCGGGGAGGTATAAAAAGATAGCCGCCCCGTTTTTACCCGGGACGGCTATACCTTATATTTTAATTCACAGAAGCTTCTGCAGGCTGTTTCTCTTTGCTCTTGCCCATGGCGTCGTACACCACTTGCAGCACACCGGTGCGGGTATTGAGTTTGCTCAGCTTGTTGTTCTCGCGGGTCGGGTTCACACGGTTGCTCAGGAACACATACACCAGGTTGTTCACCGGGTCAACCCAGGTATAGGTGCCCGTGAAACCTGAGTGACCGAAGCTCTCCACCGGAGCACTCGGAGCGGCGTTGCTATTCTGAGCACCCGGTTTGGCCGGACGGTCGAAGCCGAGGGCGCGGTAGTTGCCTGATCGCAGAACTGGCACTTGCTATACTCCTTCACCACGTTCTCGCCGATGTAGCGCTTGTTGGCATACAGGCCGTCGTTCAGGTATAAATGCATCAGCTTAGCTACGTCGTTGGAGTTACCGAACAGACCAGCGTGACCACTCACACCGCCCAGCATGGCAGCGCCTTCGTCGTGCACAGTGGCATGCAGAAGCTGCTTGCGGAAGTGCGGCTCAAACTCGGTTGGTACTACACGGGAGGCCGGATAATGTTTGTATGGGTTGAAGGTCAAAGTTGTCGCACCGATCGGCTTGTAGATCATGTTCTGCAGGTATGTCTCAAAGCCCACGCCTGTGATGTTCTCTACTACTTTCGGAGCCAGGATAAACGAGAGGTCGCTGTATACATAGCCTGGTTTTTCGTTTAGCGGCGACTCCATGATCTCCTTGTAAATCTTTTCGGCGTACTTGCGGTGGATGTACAGGTTGTTGGCTACCTTGATGGGGAATCTTCTTGTAGAATCCGCCTTAAACGTACGCCACTTGAAGTTACCGTTTTTCCTCACGGTCTCTTTCCAGAACGGAATCCAGGACTTCAGGCGGGCTTGGTGCGTGAGGATGTCGCGGTAGTTCAGGTCGGCTTTGTTCGTGCCGGCAGCCATTGGCAGGTAAGTGCCCAGTGTTTGGTTTTCGTCGAAGCGGCCTTCTCCTTTCAGGCGCATCAGCGCGGCCATGGAGGTACTGATCTTAGTCACAGATGCAAGATCGTAGATATCGTCAACACGAACCGGTTGCTCCTTGTCGTAGGTATGGTATCCGAAAGCTTTGTGATAGATCACTTTGCCGTCTTTGGCCACGAGTACCTGGGCACCTGGGGCAGCCTCTTCACGGATAGCCTGATGCACAAGCGAGTCTATACCTGCCAGGTCCTGTGACTTTAGACCTACGGCCTCCGGCATGGAGTAAGCCATACGCCAGCCGCCTCTGGTCAGCAAACCGTCGTCGATCTTGAAGGCATTGCTCACTGTAACCGGCAGTTTGCCTGTAGCGCCTATACCTCCAAATATCAGCTGTGAAACAAGGTCCTGCGTGGTGGCATTTTCCTGGTAAGCGGCAATCACGGCGTCGGCTTTGTCGAGACTCTCCATTTCGGCGAGGCTGTAAACGTTGCCAAACACGCTCACGATGGTTTTCTTGTTACGGATAAGTTCTTTCAGGAACAGGTTCATCTCGGCGGTGATACCGAAATTGCTACTGCCCGCCTTCAGTTGAAGCGAGTGTACACCCGCGATGATCAGGTCGTAGTCTTTCAGCTTCTCCTTCATAGCCAACAGTTCTTCGATAGAGTTGGTTGGCTGCAGGAAGAAGGTGTCCACTTGGGTATAGCGGGCAAGGTCGCGCTGGAAAGCAGTTTCTTTCTTCGTGCCAATAGCCAGTGCCGCTACCTTTAAGGTGTCCAGCGTCTGGATCGGCAGGATGTGGTTCTTGTTGCGCAACAGCGTAAGCGACGCTTCAGTCAGCTGACGGTTCAGGTATTGCGCATGCGGGTTGTTAAGGTCAGCGATCAGGTTCTTCGTCTCGATCGGTTTCCACTTGTCGAGGCCCACCCATTGTTTGGCGGCAAGCACTTTGCGCACGCGGAAGTCAATCTCATCTTGCGTGATTTCTTTGTTGGCAATGGCCTTTTTTACTTCCTGAATGGTTGTTTTCACATCCATCGTGTTCAGCATCACGTCGTTGCCAGCTATCAGAGCTTTCACATCTACAACTCCCGGAGGATAGAACTTGGCTACACCCTGCATGTTGAGGGCATCAGTAAACACCAGTCCGTTGTAATTGAGCTCATTCTTGAGCAAGTCCGTCACGATCGGCTTCGACAGGGTAGAGGCCAGGTTTGGCGTGTTATCCAGCACCGGGATGTTCATGTGCGCGACCATCACGCTACCCAGTCCTTTGTCCATAAGGGCACGGAATGGGTGCAGCTCGATCGAGTCGAGACGGATGCGGGAGAAGTTGATCAGCGGTAGACCGTAGTGCGAATCGACATTGGTGTCACCGTGGCCTGGGAAGTGCTTTGCACTGGCCAGCACGCGGTTGTCCTGCATGCCTTTCATGTAAGCCAGTGACTTGCTGGCTACATTATGCTTCTCTTCTCCGAAAGAGCGGAAGCCAATCACGGGGTTGTTGGCGTTATTGTTAATATCAACAGTAGGCGCAAAGTTCACGTGCACGCCCAGTCGCTGGCACTGACGGGCGATCTCGGCACCCATCTCATAGATCAGGCGCTCGTTGTCGATGCCGCCCAAAGCCATTTGGTATGGGAAACGGATGGTGCTGTCAAGGCGCATGGCCAAACCCCACTCACCGTCAATGGATATCATCAACGGCACCTTGCTTTCCTGCTGGTAGCGGTTGGTCATTTTAGCCTGACGCACCGGACCTCCCTGGAAGAAGATCATGCCGCCAACTTTATAGGTCTTCACGATGTTGCTGATCGAGTCGATGTGCGCCTGGTTCTTGTTGGAGTACACCGGAATCGAGATCAGTTGAGCGATGCGCTCTTCGGGTGTTAGGGTTTTCATGACAGAGTCAACCCAGCGGCTGTTCACGTACTGCAGGAATTCAGCATCACGGCCCGGTGTATAGCTGGTAGCAGTTGCTTTCTTAGCGGCAGCCTTGCTTGTTTTTGCTTTGTTGGTCTGGCCTTGCAGGTTGTTTGTGCCGAAAATCAGCACCAGAACAAAGGCCAACGAGAAGTAATAGGATGGTTTCAAGGTGATATAGGTTTTTGTAATATCAGATATACTGCAATTTAACAGTTTTCAGGTATATGTATTTTTATTTGCGGTAATTTTTTAAATTCCTGCAAATAAAAGCAATATTAGAGGCGTCAAGCAAAGGATTATTGTCAAATATACGATGTTGCGGCGGGTATACCTATAGGTATGGGCTTGGGTATGATGGAGGTGCATAATTAACACAGTCTTGCCCCTCTCGAGAGGGAAACCTCTGTGCGCTCGAATGGAATTTGTGCACGATTGTCATCCCCCTGCCCCCTTCTAAGGGGGACTTTGGGTATTGCAGTTGTGGAATTTAAAAGCGCTGTAGTTTCTATTATAGACCTCAGGTACGCATTGAAAAGGTAACTCGCACTTGAGCAATGAAACAGTCAGCATTAGCCAGGTGCACTTTTTGACGCTCCACTGTTGGGGGTGAAGGGGACCCCCTTTCGAGAGCGTTCAGCGAGTGGGGGAAGGGGCCCTCGATTTGGAGCGTCTTGACTTTTTTGCTTACTGGGGGTAGGGGGCCTCGATTTTTGTGTCAAGACAAAAAGTGAGTGCCCGCCGCACAGGCGAAGCAATGAAACAACACAAGTCGCTATACCTACAGCCGCCGCTACGCCAGCTATAAACTGGCCCTATGTGCTACCACAAGTTACGCTTTGCTAAACTGGCGGTATGAATAGGTATAAACAGCACCGACAGGTATAGCCAAATTGATTTTATACATTTACTGAACAAGTAAACACAACATGAAACGCATTTTAACGCAAGCACTGAGTCTGATACTAGGCTGCGGCCTACTGGCAAGCTGCGCCACAAACCCTTACGCCGCAACTAATAAGTCCTATAAAAAGCAGGCCAAAGCTTACGCTAAGTCGCTGCGAGCTATACCTGCGGCACCGGCCGGCGAGCATACCTATCCGCAGGGAGACTACTGGGTAGGCACCACAAACTTTAACCTGCGCAAGCCGAATTTCGTGATCATCCACCATACGGCGCAGAACTCCACGGAGCATACCCTGAAAACTTTCACGATGCCTTCTACAAAGGTGAGTTCGCACTATGTGATCGGTCGTGATGGCAAGGTATACCAGATGTTACACGACCACATGCGTGCCTGGCATGGCGGCAACAGCAGGTGGGGCAGCAATACCGACCTTAACTCGTCTTCGATAGGTATAGAGCTTGATAACAACGGCTCTGAACCCTTCCCGGAGGAGATGATCAACAGCCTGATCGCCGTGCTGGGCAAGCTCAAAAAAGAGCACAGTATACCTGCCGAAAACTTCATCGGTCACGCCGACATCGCCCCGGTGCGTAAGGTAGACCCGAGTCCGCTATTCCCTTGGAAGACATTGGCCGACAACGGCTTTGGACTATGGTTTGACGAAGATGTGCTGGAGAAAGAACAAGTGTTGCGCGAAGTTCCTGT
This sequence comes from Pontibacter sp. BAB1700, assembly GCF_000277005.1. Taxonomy (NCBI): domain Bacteria; kingdom Pseudomonadati; phylum Bacteroidota; class Cytophagia; order Cytophagales; family Hymenobacteraceae; genus Pontibacter; species Pontibacter sp. BAB1700. The sequence continues at coordinate 43,601 of NZ_AKIS01000036.1, forward strand.
AGGTGGTGAAGGCGATCAAAGTCCTTTGCTGGTGATGGAGACGGTACCAAAGTATACGCTGCCCGAGCACTTCAACCCACTCGACGCCCTGCGCATCATCGGCTATGACGTGCGCAATCCCGAAGCTGCCGTACGTGCCTTCAAGATTCACTTTATCCAGAATGATGTAAACAGCCCACTAACTGAGGACGAGAAGCTGATTCTGTATAACCTGTATCAGAAGTATTTGTAAATTGGGGAGGGGATAACCGCCTGACAAAAGATGAACAGATACTTGCTCTTAATCCTAATACTAAGCTTAACTACTAGTTGCATGTCCCGAAAAAGTCTATCAGAATTTGAGGAGAGTAGTGGCAATGTTCAGGTTTCGTACAGAGACTTTGCTGGCGATTATCAGTTTGGCGATTGCTTTCTTTATCGAGAAGACGGGAAAGACTATCTGCTATTAGTATCAGGTACTGATCAGGATGGGGCAATAGAATTAATTCCAATTGCGATCACTTCCCCGGAAAGCATTTCTGACTCTTCTATAGGCACACTTGCTATCAATTACTACTCAAGAGAGCCCAAAATTATTGATAAGTTACTAGGCGGAGAGATGCCATCAGGAGGCTTCGGTTTTTACGTTTCAGCCGATGATCTGCCTAAGGTCCATAGAGAACTTGAGTATTTATTCACGCTTAATCTGGACCCGGATAAATTTGAGACATATGGAGGAACCTCTCTTTTTGCTGATAAAACACTTGGCTACACTATTGAGTTTTGTCTGGATTTTGAGGATACGAATAAGTATGCTCCCGACAGAATTATAATGGCAAAGCTCCCTTTAGAGAATCTGTGTAAATAAACCAGACACCACCCATGACCAGACCCCTACTCACCCGCTATACCTTACGCCTTATACCTTGTCTCAGCTTGCTCTACCTGCTCGGCTGTAGCGCAGCCAAACCTGTGGCGGAAATGCCTGCGCCTTATGGACCAGCGGAGATTCAGCGGCAGGTGATGGAGGTGGCGGCCTTGCAACAGAGCTTTGTGGGCTTTGTGCTGTACGACCCGGAGCTGGGCAAGGCGGTGGTGGAGCACAATGCCGACAAGTATTTTGTGCCGGCCTCTAACACCAAGCTGTTCACGTTTTATGCGGCCTCCAAAATGCTGGGCGATTCTATACCTGCCCTCAAGTATGTAGCTAAAGGCGACTCTTTGATTTTCTGGGGTACCGGCGATCCAACCTACACGCACATGGACCTGCAGAACAACATCGCCTACGATTTCCTGAAAAACCGCAAAGAGAAACTCTACTACATCGAAGCGCCCATGACCAGTACGCCCTTCGCCACCAACTGGGGCTGGGACGATTACAACTACTATTACCAGCCCGAGCGCAGCCCTTTCCCGATTCACGGCAACATCGTGAAGTTTAAAAAAGACAGCACCTCGGCCTATACCACCACACCGGCTTTTTTCCAGAAGCACGTTAAACCTGACACCTCCAAAAACGCCCACCGCGACACCTTCCGCAGGGCATGGCGTACCAATGATATCGCCTACAACCCGAAGCGTGCTGCCATTGCCTTTTCACAGGAAGTGCCTTTCATTACCTCGCCTGAATTGACGGTGCAGCTACTGGCGGACACCCTGAAACGCCCTGTAAAACTGGTAAAGCGTCCTATACCTGCTGGTGGCCAGATCTTGTACGGTTTGCCCGCCGATACCGTATTTAAGCGCATGCTGCAGGTGAGCGATAACCTGATGGCTGAGCAATTGATGATGCTGAGCTCCGGTACTTTTTCGGATACCCTGTCGGTGGAGCGGGCTATCAAGTATGCGGTGAAAACTTACTTGTCCGATTTGCAGGATGCGCCGGTATGGATTGATGGATCAGGCCTGTCTTCCATGAACATGTTCACGCCACGAAGCATCATTGCGCTGTTGCAGAAACTGCATGCTGAGCGTCCAAGAGAAAAGTTGCTGCCTATGCTGGCCGTCGGAGGCAGACCAGGCACGTTCCGGAACATCTACAAAGCAGAAGTGCCTTTCGTGTTTGGCAAATCCGGCACGCTCTCGCACGTACACAACCAAAGCGGTTATATCATCACGAAGAGCGGCAAACTGTTGATGTACAGCTTTATGAATAACAACTTTAAAACATCTTCATCTGAAATACGAAACGCCATGGAGCGGATTATGACGGAGGTGCACGAGAAGTATTAGTATAAATAGGAAGTCCTTTATAGCGCGAGCGTCCTCGCTCGTGTTTATTATAGAGGGGCCTCTGGCCGCTTTGAATAAAATGGGGCCAGAGGCCCCGCAATAGTCGTCACGAGCGAGGACGCTCGCGCCATGCGTAGAAATTAAAGCGGCATAGTCCACCTGATAGCTCACACTCGCGGGACGCGAGCGAAGGCAATTGAGACTTTTTTAACAAAAACAACAACCAACAATTAACAACCTGTACCACACAAACAAACCAATACTATGTTGAAACTAACGATACGCTCTTTTGACCTGCCGCTACGGCATACCTTCACCATTTCCTACGACTCACGCGATGTGCAGCCGACCATGATCGTGGAGCTGCAGCACGGTGAGCACAAAGGTTACGGTGAGGCGACCAGCAACCCGTACTACGGCTTCACCATCGAGAGCATGACCGCAGCGCTGGAGAATATCCGCGAGCAAATCGAATCTACGGAGCTGACTTCGCCGGAGGAGTTCTGGGCACAAATGCAGCCACACCTGACCGACAATCCCTTTGCTCTCTGCGCACTGGACCTGGCTGCCAATGACCTGTTCGGCAAAATGAAGGGCCAGCCGCTCTACAAGATCTGGGGCTTGGAGGCGAAGAACATGCCGCTCACCAACTACACCATCGGTATCGATACAGTGGAGAATATGGTGAAGAAGCTGCAGGAAATGCCGTGGCCGCTTTACAAGATCAAGCTGGGTACGAAAGAAGACGTGGCCATCATCAAGGAACTGCGCAAGCACACCGACGCCATTTTCCGTGTGGACGCCAACTGCGCCTGGGGTATGGAAGAAACCATTGAGAACTCAAAGCAGCTGAAGGAACTAGGCGTGCAGTTCATCGAACAGCCCATGAAGGCCGATGATCTGGAAGGCATGAAGCAGGTATACGAGCGCTCCGAACTGCCCTGATCGCCGACGAAAGCTGCATTACTGAGTCTGACGTATCCAAGTGCCACGGCCTGTTCCATGGCGTGAACATCAAGCTGGTGAAATGCGGTGGACTGACGCCTGCCCGTCGTATGATTGCCGAGGCCAAGAGCCTGGGTATGAAAGTGATGGTGGGCTGCATGACTGAGTCCAGCGTGGGTATATCGGCCATTGCGCAGTTGTTGCCGATGCTCGATTACGTGGACATGGACGGCGCCCTGTTGCTGAGCAAAGACATCGCCACTGGCGTGACCATCGAGCAAGGCAAGGTAAGTTATAGCGAAAATGTGAACGGTACCGGCGCCGCTCTTATAGCATAATGGCCAACAAGGTATACACAAACCAACTGCCGGGCCGCACCCTGGTGGTAGACGGAGAGGAGTTCCTGTTTTTCAGCGGGACCTCCTACCTTGGTATACCTGTGAACGAGCAATTCAGGAACTGCGTGCTGGAAGGGATGGCCCGCTACGGTACCAACTACTCCAGCTCTCGCAACTCGAATCTACAGTTGCGGGTTTTTGAGGAGGCGGAGGAGTATCTGGCCAGGTATACCGGAGCCGAAGCTGCTTTCACGATGTCGTCGGGCTATCTTGCCGGGCAGGCGCTGGTGCAGACTTTGCAGGGAAGCGGACACTTCATTTACGCCCCCAACACGCACCCGGCCCTCTGGCGCAGCACTTCCGACGAAGTCACGGGCGATTACGATGCTTGGGTAGGCCCTATGCTGGAGCAAGTGAGGGAGTCAAAGTACGAGCACATTATCCTGGTCTGCAACTCCCTCGATTCGCTCAAAGCCCGCAACCACGGTTTCAGCTGGCTAAGTGCTTTGCCCACAGACAAGCAGATCACGCTGATCGTGGACGATTCGCATGGATTTGGAGTGACGGGAGAGGACGGAGCTGGTGTGTTCGCGCAGCTGAAAGCCCGTCTGCAGGCTAATGTGCAACTGGTGGTGGCGAGTTCGATGGGGAAGGCCTTGGGTATACCTGCCGGTGTGGTGCTAGGGGATAAAGAGCTGGTGGATAAGCTGCGGCACAGCCATTATTTCGGTGGCGCATCTCCGGCCATACCTGCCTACCTGTATGCCTTTTTGCGATGCGAGTCCTTGTTTAAGGAAGCGCGTCAAAAGCTGTTTTCAAACATTGTCCTTTTCCTGCAGCATTTGGAGCGACCGGATCAATTCAGTTACTTTGAAAGATACCCGGTATTCGGGGTGCATGACCATCGCATGGCGGCATACCTGCAGGAGCAGGGAGTGATCATCTCCAGCTTCCGGTATCCGACACCAGCTGATGATCCGATCACGCGGGTGATCCTGAGCAGCGCGCATCGGGAGGAGGATATACAACGATTAACGGGGTTGATTAATCAGTTTGCTCAGGTATGATGTTGCTTGGTTAGCAGGGCCATGTGCTATGTTTAGAACCAGTAAGAGCAGCTACTTTAACAAAAAGAAATTTATTTACGACTACTACACCACTTCATGGAAGAAACTAACGCCGCAGCACCTCTGATCACCAACGATGCCGTTGTGCTGGGCATTCTCGTCGTCATATTAGCGATCATATTTAAGACATCATCCAGCGAACGCACTGTCTTCAAGAAATTTTACTCGGTGGTGCCCTCACTCTTGCTGTGTTACCTTATTCCGAGTTTGCTGAACTCCCTGAACATCATCTCCGGAGAAACCTCAGCCCTGTACGGGATGGCGTCGCGCTACTTGTTGCCAGCGAGTTTGGTGCTCTTTACCATCAGCCTCGACCTGAAAGAGATATGGAAGCTGCGCCACAAAGCGGGACTCATGTTCATTACCGGTACCGTCGGCATTGTGATCGGTGGTCCATTGGCGATTCTGATTGTCTCCACTTTTGCACCCGATGTAGTGGGAGGAGCGGGGCCTGACGCTGTGTGGCGCGGACTGACGACCATTGCAGGCAGCTGGATTGGCGGTGGTGCCAACCAATTGGCAATGTACGAGATCTTCCAGCCTAGCCCGAACCTGTTCTCTGCCGTGATTGCCGTAGATGTGATCGTGGCGAACATCTGGATGGCAGTATTGCTGTACGGATCAGGAAGATCAGAAAAGATAGACGCTTTCTTTAAGGCCGACAGTTCGGCTGTAACTAACCTGAAGAATAAGATTGAGCAATACCGCAAGAGTATCATGCGGGTGCCTTCCATGCCTGATCTGATGCTGATAGCAGGTATAGGATTTGGTCTGACGGGGCTCGCGCACTTCTTTGCGGATATTATCGCTCCCTGGATTGAGGCGAATGCACCAGAGTTGGCTCGTTTCAGCTTGACATCCGGCTTCTTCTGGCTTGTGGTGCTGGCCACTACGTTCGGGATGCTTTTGTCTACTACCAAAGCCCGTAATCTGGAAGGGGCGGGTGCTTCGCGTGTTGCCAGTATATTCCTATACATTCTGGTGGCGACTATCGGTATGCAGATGGATGTGACGGCCATCGTGAGTCAGCCGGGACTTTTCCTGGTGGGCATTATCTGGATCTCGATGCACATGTTGCTGCTGTTCATTGTGGGTAAGCTGATAAAGGCGCCGTTCTTCTTCCTGGCTGTAGGTAGTCAGGCGAATGTAGGAGGTGCGGCTTCGGCTCCTATTGTGGCGGCGGCCTTCCATCCGGCGCTGGCTCCTGTTGGAGTACTGCTTTCTATATTGGGTTATGCCGTGGGTACCTATGGGGCTTATATCTCAGGTATACTCATGCAGCTCGTGGCGGAGTAGCGAATTATTGTTAATGTATTAATGTTCAGTATGTAATGCTGTTGTCAGGCCCTGGCGCCTGCCCACATTTTAAAACCTATACTATGATTAGAAAGAGTCTTTTTGCGTTGTTGCTCCCACTGGTGCTTTCGGCCTGTGCGGGCACACAAACCACGACATCTGAAACTGCAACTACCGCAAGCGCTGCTATCGCTGTTTCTCCTGCAAAGGTGCACATTGATGCAGTGCGTCAGCAGTTCGCCCTGATAAGCGTGTGGCGCTGTTTGATGTGGAGCCTAATGGCAACGTGCTACGTGGCGAAACCAACATGCCGGAAGCCAAAGCGGATCTGCTCAAGCGTCTGCAGGCGGCCAATGTGTCGTTCGTAGACAGTATACAGGTGCTGCCGGAAGCAGAACTGGAAGGTAAGCACCAAGCTATCGTAACGATCTCGGTTGCCAACCTGCGCTCACAGCCAAAGCACTCAGCCGAACTAGCCACACAGGCAACAATGGGCACGCCGCTCAAGGTATGGAAAAAGCAAAACGGCTGGTACCTGGTGCAGACGCCTGACCAGTACCTGGCCTGGGTAGATTACGGTGGCGTAGCCCTGATGGATCAGACCGCCTTTAACAAGTGGCAACAGGCAAAAAGCTGATTTACACCAAAACCTATGGTTTTGCGCACGCCACGGGAGACAAGAACGCTACGATTGTATCGGATATGGTGTATGGCGACGTGATGGTGTTGAAGAACAAAACGAAAGATTTCTATGAAGTGGCTTTCCCGGATGGCCGAACCGGATTTGTGTCTGCTGCCGAAGCCATGGACTTCAAGGAGTGGGTAGCCACCCGTAAACCGACTGAGGAGAACCTGGTGGCTTCCAGCAAAGAAATGTTGGGTATGCCATACCTTTGGGGCGGCACTTCCGTGAAAGGGATGGACTGCAGCGGCTTTACCAAAACCATCTTCTTTATGAACGGCCTGGTATTGCCCCGTGATGCTTCGCAGCAAATTCACATTGGAGAGTTGGTGCCTACTGACAAGGGTTGGGACGAATTGCGTCCGGGTGACCTGTTGTTTTTTGGCGTACCTGCCAAAGATGGTAAGCCGGAGCGTGTGGTGCACGTAGGTATGTGGATTGGTGGGAATCAGGAATTCATTCACTCCGCCGGACGTGTGCGTATCAACAGCATGAATCCGTCAGCTGAAAACCATGATGCCTCCGAACTGGCCCGCTTCCTGCGTGCCAAGCGCATATCCCCGGAAGCAACGCTGGTAGATTTGCGTCAGAAGCCGCTGTATGAATAAGGTATAGCAAGAGGTTAGTGGAAAGGCAGTAGCGAGAGCTACTGCCTTTTTTTGTAGCTGCTGAGTAGTGAGGGTTTCACAGTGTTGTGAGGCTCCTGTATGCGGATGGGGGAGGACTGTCTCAGGATATGGATTCAACATAGGTAAGAGATGTTTTAACCCTTAGCAATACATCTAGTTTTGATAAAAATTGATATGAATGTATGCTGTTAAATTATTTTTTATTTGATTGGCTTATACTTTAATAAAAATTTAATAAAAGTTTTTGGATATAATCTCTTAATCCTCGTACTTTATATTATAACACCAAAACTGATAGCATGAGCGCATTCCTGGCACTGGAAGAAGGATATCTGGAGAAGCTGAACCACGTGGAACGGAAAAAGCATCTGCAGAAGATCAAGATCGTGCGGCACTTGTATGTAAAGGGCGCTCGCTCTAACGCTGATATCTGTAACCGCTTCAATATCAGTTCACCGACCTCCATGGCTTTGCTAAACGAATTGATGGCTGAAGGGCTGGTGGAGAAGCAGGGGCGTGGCGAATCAGTAGGTGGGCGAAAGCCGGAGCTGTATGGACTGCGCAATAATTCTCTTTTCGTGCTGAGCATTGAAATGGAAAAGTTCAGCACCCGCATGGCCATTTTCGATGGGAATAATAACAACATCACCGGTATCCATACCTTTCCACTAAATCTCTCAAAAGATCTCAGTGCTATTGAGGAGTTGTACCAGCATGCCAACAGCCTGGTGCTCTCGGCAGGTATAGACACAGATAGACTGATGGGCATAGGCTTGAGCATGCCGGGACTTGTGTCGTCACGTGAAGGTGACAGCTATACCTATTTGCTCACGGGGCAGAACAAAACGCCGTTGCAGGATCTGCTGGCCCTCAAGTTCAGCAAGCCGGTTTACATCCAAAACGACGTAAAAAGCATCACTTTGGCGGAGTACCGCTTTGGGGCTGCGCAGAGCAAACGCGATGTGCTGGTGCTCACACTGGACTGGGGTATCGGTCTGGGCATCATCATGGACGGCAAGCTGCGTGTAGGCACCTCCGGTTTTGCGGGCGAGTTCGGCCACATCCCATTCATTGACAATGGCGTGCTGTGCCACTGCGGCAAGCGGGGGTGTCTGGAAACGGTGGCCTCGGGAAGTGCGCTGGCACGCATGGCCCGCGAAGGGCTTCAGGCGGGGCAGGATACTTTGCTTAAAGCGCTGTCTGACCACGAACCGGGGAAAATTGAACCGCAGGCCATCATCCAGGCTGCACACGAAGGGGACCAATACGCCATCAACATATTGGCCGAAACAGGCCGCAACCTGGGCAAAGGCATTGCCATGCTGATCCAGCTGTTTAACCCGGAACTGATCATCATTGGTGGCAAAATGGCCGAAGCGAGGCAGTACCTCACCACACCGATACAGCAATCGATCAACACGTACTGCATGACGCAGCTGCGCGAACGCACTGAAATTGCACTCTCCAAATTGGGGGCACAGGCAGGTATACTGGGGCCGGTGGCCACGGTGATGGAGCGAATTTTTGATCACCGCATTGAATCAACTAAATAACAGAACAACGAAACACAACATCACATTATAGCACAAATAAAATGGCACGATTAAATCTTCTGGAAGAAACCCGATTTGAGAAGCTTCCGGTTACTGTTTACTCCGATGAATATGTCGCTTCCGTAAAAGTGGCTCAGCGTATTGCGGAGTTGATCCGATACAAGCAGGGGCGCAACGAGAAGGCTGTGCTCGGTCTGGCCACTGGTGCCACGCCGGTGAAGGTATACGCCGAACTGGTGCGCCTGCACCGCGAAGAAGGTCTGAGTTTCCGCAATGTGATCACCTTCAACCTGGACGAGTACTACCCGATGCAGCCGACTGCGGTGCAGAGCTATGTGACGTTCATGAATGAGAACCTCTTCGACCACATTGACATCAACAAAAACAATGTACACATACCGGATGGCACCCTGCCGCAGGAAAGAATCCATGACTACTGCCTGGAGTACGAGCGCAAGATCGAAGCCGTAGGCGGACTGGATCTGCAGCTGTTGGGTATAGCCGTACAGGTCACATCGGTTTCAACGAGCCGGGTTCTGCGCCAAACTCAGGTACACGCCTGGTGACGCTCGACGACCTGACCCGTCGCGATGCTTCCCGTGACTTTGGTGGCAAGGAGAACGTGCCGCGCAAAGCCATCACCATGGGCATCGGTACCATCTTCAAAGCCCGCGAGATCATCCTGATGGCCTGGAGCGGAAAGAAAGCGCCGATCATCAAGAAAGCCGTGGAAGGCGAGATGTCAAGCGACGTGCCGGCTACCTACCTGCAGCTGTCTGACAATGTGGAGTTTGTGCTGGATATGGACGCCGCTTCGGATCTGACTCGCTTCAACACGCCATGGCTGGTGAAAGACTGCGTTTGGGATGATGCCCTGATAAAAAAGGCGGTAATCTGGCTGTCACAGACAGTGAAAAAGCCGATCCTGAAGCTGACCGAGGAGGATTACAACAACCACGGCATGGCGCAGTTGATCACCGAGAAAGGCACTGCATACGAGATCAACATCGATATCTTCAACAAGCTGCAAAGCACCATCACTGGCTGGCCGGGTGGTAAGCCGAACGCTGACGACAAGCGCCGTCCGGAGCGTGCCGAGCCTGCCCGCAAGCGTGTCGTGATCTTCTCGCCACACCCGGATGATGACGTAATCTCCATGGGCGGTACGTTTATCCGATTGGTAGACCAGGGGCACGACGTGCACGTGGCTTATCAGACTTCTGGTAACACCGCCGTGTGGGACGACGATGTGCTGCGCTACATGGAGTTTGCCATCGACTTCAACAAGAGCATCGGCCAGGAAACGGATCACCTGGAAAACATTTACGAAGACATGCGCGGCTTTATTGAAAACAAGCAGCCGAACCAGCTCGATACGCAGGAGATCCGTGATGTAAAAGGCTTTATCCGGAAGAGTGAGGCCATTGCCGGCGCTCGTTATGCTGGTCTGGATGATGACCATATCCACTTCATGGCGCTGCCGTTTTATGAAACAGGTAAAACCGTGAAGAAGCCGGTGACAGATATTGACGTGGAACTGACCATGGAATTGCTGCAGCAGGTGAAACCACACCAGGTGTTTGCCGCCGGCGACTTTGCCGATCCGCATGGTACGCACATTGTCTGCTTCAATATTGTGCTGGCCGCCCTTGCCCGCCTGCGCGAAACAGAGGACTGGGCCAAAGACTGCTGGCTGTGGATGTACCGCGGCGCCTGGCATGAGTTCGCTACCCACGAGATCGAGATGGCCGTGCCGCTGTCGCCGCAGGAAGTGGAACGCAAGCGCAATGCCATCTTCAAGCACCAGTCTCAAAAGGACCGTCCGGTGTTCCCGGGAGACGATGCCCGCGAGTTCTGGGTACGTGCCGAAGAGCGCAACCGCGAAACTGCCAAGAGCTACGACGACCTGGGCCTTGCCAACTACGAAGCCATGGAAGCCTTCGTGAAATGGAAATTCTAGTTTAGAACAATGACAGCTAAAACGAAGCAAATTGCTTAGCTTTGTTTTAGCTGTTTTTTTATCATCCGGACGAGAGTAGCTGCTTCCGACTTTACTATAACAAGGGGCTGCCTCTTTCTAATTTTTTCATCCTGTAGGGATCTTGTTTGCAAGTTGCATAGGCTTGATTTTTTGGAAATATGCCTTATTGCTCAACCATGCATCTTCAGAGAATGAAGCTGGATTTTGATTTTTTTTCCTGAAAAGGACTGGTGCTTATCAGTTTCGAAACCAAGCTAATGTCTCTTCTCCCAATGCCGGATGAAGTCGGATCAGGAAAATTCAAACAGCCATTGCATTACAATTAAGCATTACCAACACCATTATAACACGCATTTCTGACATGATTATCAGGAAAAGTTTTCTTACCCTTTTGCTTTTGTTTTTCTGCACGGCAGGTATAGCTACGCTTTCGCAGGCGCAGGTAAAGCCTGAGTCGCTATCGCTGATACCGCAGCCTGTGAAACTGACCACTCAGAAAGGAGGCTTCCTGGTGCAGCCCTCCACCAAGGTATATGTAGACCCCAAAAATGAGGATCTGCTGCGTGTAGGCGAGTTTTTGGCCCAGCACATCGAAGCCGCCATCGGCCACAAGCCGGAAGTGATCCAGAAGAAGCCGAAGAAAAAAGAAACGAACCTGATTCATCTGACGCTGAAGACAGAGAACGACACACTGGGTGCGGAGGGCTATACCTTGAACGTAGCACAGGGTCGTATAACACTGGCTGCAAAGGAGGCACATGGTGCTTTTCTGGGTATGCAGACTGTGCGTCAACTCCTGCCAGCTCAGAAGACATCTGAGTCGGCGCTTATACCTGCGCTCCAGATCGTGGACAAGCCCCGCTATACCTGGCGCGGCATGCACCTGGATGTGACCCGCCATTTCTTCCCGGTGGAGTTTGTGAAGCAGTACATCGACTACCTGGCTATGCACAAACTGAACAGCTTTCACTGGCACCTGACCGATGACCAGGGCTGGCGCATCGAGATCAAAAAGCACCCGAAACTAACCGAAGTTGGCGCCTGGCGCGACAGCACCCTGATCGGCCACTACTGGGACCTGCCACAAACTTACCGCAAGCGCCGCCATGGTGGCTATTATACCCAGGAACAGATCAAAGAGGTGGTGAAGTATGCGCAGGACCGCTTTATCAACGTAGTACCAGAAATCGAAATGCCAGGTCATGCACTGGCGGCGCTGGCTGCTTATCCGGAGCTTTCGTGTACCGGAGGTCCGCACAAAGTAGAATCGAAGTGGGGGATTTTTCCTGATATTTTCTGTGCTGGTAACGAGCAGACGTTTGCGTTTCTGGAAGATGTGCTCACGGAAGTGATGGAGCTCTTCCCGAGCAAAGTGATTCATGTAGGTGGAGACGAAGCTCCGAAGACCCGCTGGAAAGTATGTCCGAAATGCCAGAAGCGCATTAAGGACGAAGGCCTGAAAGATGAGCACGAGCTGCAGAGCTATTTTGTGCAGCGCATGGAGAAGTTTGCCAACAAGAACGGCCGCACCATCATCGGCTGGGACGAGATTCTGGAAGGTGGTCTGGCACCGAACGCTTACGTGATGTCGTGGCGCGGCACCAAAGGAGGTATAGCTGCCGCTAAAGAAAAGCACTACGTCGTGATGTCGCCGGGTACGCCTCTTTACTTTGACTACTACCAGGGCGAGCGTGACCTCGAACCAACCACTATACATGGATATAACCCGCTCTCCAAGGTATACGCCTATGATCCAACGCCAAGCGAACTGTCTGCCGAGGAGAAAAAGTACATACTGGGCGCGCAAGCCAACATGTGGACCGAATACGTGTCCACGGAAGAGCACTTAGAGTACATGGTGTTCCCACGCATTGCTGCCCTCAGCGAAGTGCTATGGACACCTGCGAAACTGAAAGACTGGAAAAGTTTCCAGAACCGCATGACCCAGCAGTACAAGCGTTACGATGCGTTGGGAGTCAACTACGCCCGCAGCGCCTTCAATGTGAACCAGCACTTGCAGGTAGACTCGACAAGCAACCGGGCCACCGTGACCTTCGATACGGATGCGGCTGATGTGACCATCCACTATACCCTGGACGGATCGGAGCCAAACACCCGATCACAGGTATACAAAGGACCGTTCTCGCTCAACAGAACCTCAACTATCAAAGCCGGTTCTTTTGTGAATGGCAAGCTGGTGGGCAAGGTGAGTACCCGTACGTTTGAGGCGCACAAAGGCTTTAACAAAAACATCACACTCACTACGCCAGCTCATCAGAACTTCGCTAAGAAAGCAAAATTGGTGGACGGCCTGAAGGGTTCGACCGACCAGTATGACGGTCACTGGATCGGCTTCCTGGACACGGACGTGGAGGCGATCATCGACCTGGGGAAAGAGCAGCCGATCAAAAGGATAAGCACCAACTTTATGCAAAACATCGGCTATCGCATCTTCCTGCCGGTGCAGGTAGAGTATGCGCTGTCAGTGGATGGCATCCGATATGTGACCGTAGACACGATCGACGATCCAAACCCACTGGGTGCAGAGGGCATCACGACTCACGAAGTAGCTGCCACGCTGCCACTTACCCGTGCCCGCTTTGTGAAGGTGAAGGTCAGAAGTGTGGGTGTAAGCCCTGACAAGTACCCTTCAGCCGGACAGAAAACCTGGCTGATGCTCGACGAGATCGTGGTGGAGTAATCTGTAGTTCAAATTTAAAGGTTATAACACCTGATATAAACGAGATAAATTTTATATTGTACCCTTATTCCCGGGCTTAATCTCCGGAAACAGTTTTGCACCTTACCTATATCTAAACTTTTATCATGACTAAAGTAGCCCCTTCCACAAACAGCAAAACCGGGCAGGAGAATGCTTCTGGTGGGTACATGCGCTCGATCATCATCATCGGTGCGCTGTTCTTTATCTTCGGCTTCGTTACCTGGCTGAACTCCCTGCTGATTCCCTACCTGGAGATTGCCTGTGAACTTACCAAGTTCCAGTCTTTCTTCGTGACTTTTGCTTTCTACATCGCTTACCTGGTCATGGCGCCGCTGTCTACCAGAGTGCTGACGAAGTTTGGTTTTAAGAATGGTATGTCGGTGGCTTTGGTCGTGATGGCGGTTGGGGCGGCCCTGTTTATACCTGCCGCCATGACCCGCATCTACCTGATGTTCCTGGCCGGCCTGTTCATCATTGGCTGCGGTCTGGCGATCCTGCAGACGGCTTCCAACCCTTACATTACGATTCTTGGTCCGGCCGAAAGTGCTGCCAAGCGCATTAGCATCATGGGTATTTGTAACAAAATGGCTGGTGCAGCTGCTCCGATTATCCTGGGCTTTTTCCTGAACCTGGAAGATGCAGATAAGCTGAAGTCAGAGGTGCTAGGTATGACGGACGCCGCTCGTGAGGCTGCTTTGAATGAAATGGCGCTACAGGTGATCCCGCCTTACATAGGTATTGTGGTGGTGCTGCTGATACTCGGGTACTGGATCTACCGCTCCAGCCTCCCCGAAATAGACACCGATGCGGAAGATGAAACAGTAGCAGCTGCCAACACCGGCAAGAAGAGCGTGTTTGCTTTTCCGCACCTGTTGTTGGGCGTATTCTCACTCTTCCTGTATGTGGGTGTGGAGGTAATTGCCGTTGACTCGATTATCAGCTACGGCGTCTCTTATGACATTGCGCTTACCACGGCACAGTACTTTGCCAGTGCGACCATGGTTGCGATGGTAGTCGGTTACATCATCGGTATCATTGCCATTCCAAAGTATATCAAGCAGGAGAATGCCCTGAAGTTCTGCGCCATCCTGGGTGTGGTGTTCTCGCTGGGAGCTATCTTCACGTCAGGTTACGTTTCTGTTGGTTTCATTGCCCTGCTTGGTCTGGCAAACTCCCTTATGTGGCCAGCTATCTGGCCGCTGGCGCTGGCTGACCTGGGCCGCTTTACCAAAGCCGCCTCTTCGCTGCTGGTAATGGGTATAGCCGGTGGAGCTATTCTGCCGCTGGTATACGGTGCCCTTGCCGATATCATCAACTCACAGCAGGCTTACTGGATCATGGTGCCTTGCTACCTGTTCATCCTGTACTATGCAATAGCCGGACATAAGATCAGAACAAGATAACTTTCAGAACCTCATAAACAGCGACAGGAGCCCCGAAAGAGGCTCCTGTCGCTGTTTATAAGGGATAGGCAATCTGCTGCGATGCTTAATATCTGCAGGTATAGCCGAGATATCGTTTTACTATATAGTATTTGGCAAGATTGTTGATTCTGCAGCTACAGTTGTTGTTGCAGTAGTTGCATCTGCAGCCTGCGCCTTGTTATCGTCACAGGAGCTGAATAAGGCGAGGATGAGTAGGGTCAGCAGCAGCACCCCATATAGTCTGTTCAGCATGGCTTCTCAAGTTTACAGTACCAGGAGTTTGGCACTTGGAGTAGTACGCAGGTGGCTGCAGCTTAGTTGAGGCGAAACACCCAAAGCTGCAGAAATTAATTTTATAGGACGGAAGCTATGGATAGTTTAGTTTTTAAAACAATTGCACTAAATACAGACACAGGCATGACAAGGTATTCAGGTGAATACATACATTTGTACCTGCCGAATAGATTTTATCTCTCACAATTATAAAATAAACTTAATATGCAGCGCCTTAAACTCTTACTACTGGTTGTACTGTCTGTTGCCACGATGGCATCCTGTACTACCTCCCGCAAGAAAAACAGCAACACCGGACAAGTAGTTATCATCAAAGACAGCAAAGCCGGACATAGAGGCTATAAAAAAGGCTGGACCAAGAATACAAATAACCCGCATCACCCACGCACCACCAACCCAGGTCATACCAAGCACAAGCAGGGGAAGGGAGGCAACACCGTGATCATCGTCAATAACAACAATACCACTGTGAAGCAGGCTGCTCCAAAAGGAAAGCCGGGTAATGGCAATCACCACAATGGCGGAAAAGGAAAAGGTGGTCAGGGCAAAGGAAATCAGGGTAAAGGAAAAGGCGGTAAGAAATAAGCCGCTGTACCCTTGCATCCTGCTACTGTCAGGTATAGGCAGGTCCGGTTTCGGGCCTGCTTTTTTTATTCTTAAGAGTTTGTAGTCAGGGCTTGGTCGTGAGAATAGTCTGATTTGTATATAGAAAACGGAAATAGGTATAAATATCCTGTGTTATGAAATTAAAATCACTATGTTTATAATATTCCTGCATTCTATTGCATGGGATGAATACGTGCGGCCTTTTCCAGGCAATGAATAACAACCTTAATTTAAAAATCTTTTAGATGAACAAGAAGTTTTACACCCTGGCTCTGACCGCCATCCTGTTGGGTACGTCAGTAGAGCAGGTTGCGCTGGCTCAGAAGCCGGTGACGACAGCAGTAGCAGAACTGGATCAGCCTATTCCGCTCAACCCGAATGTGCGTACCGGCAAGTTAGCTAATGGTCTGACTTACTACATTCAGAAAAACGGCACGCCTGAGAAGCGCGCCGAGCTGAGACTGGCTGTAAATGCTGGTTCTATTCTGGAAGATGACAGTCAGCAGGGCCTTGCCCACTTCACGGAGCACATGGCCTTTAACGGCACCAAAAACTTTAAGAAGAACGAGCTCATTAACTACCTGCAGTCAGTAGGGGTGAAGTTTGGTGCGCATCTAAACGCCTACACCGGTTTCGACGAGACAGTGTACATCCTGCCTATACCTACCGATAAGCCAGAGATCATCGACAAGAGCTTGCTGATCTTGGAGGACTGGGCATTTAACGTCACCTTCGAAGGGGAGGAGATTGACAAAGAGCGTGGCGTGATCGTGGAAGAGAAACGCTCGCGACAGGAGGCCGGTATGCGTATGGCTTACCAGTACTTCCCGGTGCTATTCAAAGACTCCAAGTATGCGCAGCGTTTGCCAATCGGTACAGACGAGGTGCTCAAAACCTTTAAGCACGAAGAGATCCGTCGCTTCTACAAAGACTGGTACCGTCCGGACCTGATGGCCGTGGTAGTAGTAGGCGACATCGACGTGGATGCGATGGAGCAGAAGATCAAAGCGAGCTTCGGCAAGTATAAGGCTTCTGCCAATACAAAAGAGCGTAAGAGCTTTGAGATTCCCAGTCACAAAGAAACACTTGTTGCGATTGTACGCGACAAGGAAGCGACCATGCCTGGCTTGCAACTGCATTATAAGAAAGACGCCCAAAAGCTGAAGACACTGGGGGATATGCGTAACAAGCTGGCCCGCGACATGTACAACGGCATGCTGAACCAACGCCTGAGCGAACTGCAGCAGCAGGCCGATGCGCCGTTCCTGTTTGCCAGCACGTCTTATACCTCATTGCAGGGCCTGAGCGCAAAAGATGCTTATTCATCTTACTTAACCACAAACGAAACGGGCGTGGTGCGTGGTCTGCGAACAGTGGCTGAGGAAAATGAACGCGTTAAACGTCATGGCTTTACGGACTCTGAACTGATCCGTTACAAAACCCAGATGCTTGCTTCTTATGAACGGGCCTATAACGAGCGCAGCAAAACCAATTCGGGGGTATACGTGAACCAGTACGTGGCCAACTTCCTCGACAACATGCCAGCCACAGGTATAGAGTTCCAATACGAGTTCATCAAGAAACATCTGGAAGGCATCACGTTGGCAGAAGTAAACCAGCTGGCCGCTCAGTGGATCACAGAGGATAACCGGGTGGTTGTGATCACCGCACCTGATAAGGAAACTGTTAAGTTGCCAACGGAGGCGGAGGTATTGGCCATTCTGAAAGAAGCCTCTACCGCTGACCTGCAGCCTTACGAAGATAAAATGACAGCAACCGCCCTGATGGAAGAAACACCAAAGGCCGGTACGATCGCCAGGGAAAGTAAAATCGAGAAGCTGGGTGTAACAGAACTAACACTCTCCAACGGAGTACGTGTTGTGCTGAAGCCAACCGATTTCAAAGACAATGAGATCCTGATGTCGGCTTACAGCCACGGTGGTCACTCGCTTTACAGTGATGCCGATTACCACACTGCGACGTTTACTTCCGAGATCGTGTCACGCAGCGGCTTAAAGGATATGTCGGCCGTGGATCTGCGCAAGGTAATGGCTGGTAAGAGTGCCAATGTCAGTGCTTTCATCTCTGAGTTGCGCGAAGGACTCTCAGGTATGGCGACGCCTAAGGACCTGGAGACTATGCTGCAGCTGACGCATCTGAAATTTACGGCACCTCGCAAGAGCGAGCAGGACTTCCAGGCCTTCCTGACGCAGTACAATGGCATCTTGCCTAACCTGATGGCCAGTCCGCAAAACTATTTCTCTGACCAGGTAGCCCGCATCATGACGCAGGACCACTTGCGGGGTGGCAGTATACCTACAGTAGAGCATCTGCAGAAAGTAAACCTGGACCGGGCTTATGAAATTTACCAAGACCGTTTTGGCGATGCCAGCGACTTTACCTTTGTGTTTGTGGGTAATTTTGATGTAGAGCAGGTGAAGCCGATGCTACAGACTTACCTGGGCAGTTTGCCTTCAACTAACCGCAAAGAGAATTTCAAAGATGTAGGCAAGCGTGCACCAAAAGGAGTAGTCACCAAGGACCTGGTAAAAGGCACTGATCAGAAGAGCAATGTGATGATCAGCTTCCGCGACCAGACCAAGTATAGCAAAGAGAAAAGCTACCACCTGGCTGCGCTGTCTGAGGTAATGAAGATCAGGCTGACGGAGAAGCTCCGTGAGGAAATAGGCGGCGTATATGGAACCAGCGTGTCTGCCAGCACAAGCCGGGTACCTTACCAGAACTACGCCTTCAACATCAGCTTTACCTGTGCCCCCGAAAATGTTGACAAACTGGTAGCTGCCACTTTCGAAGAGATTCAGAAGCTGCAGAAGAGCGGTGCGATCGAGGCTGACCTGGCCAAAGTAAAAGAGGCGGACAGACGCAGCATCGAAACCAGCATGCGTGAAAACCGTGCCTGGCTGAGCTCACTCGAAAGCGCCTACTATTACGGCGAGCAGCCTACTGCCATCAACGATAAGTTGGAGCTGGTGGAGAAACTCAACTCCAAAGATATCAGCAAGGCCGCTAAGAGCTATTTGAAAATGAATAATTACATTAAAGTAGTGATGAATCCGGAACCTGCACAGTAGGCAAGAGTCCATAAATAAAATTAAGGTGCTGCATGTGGCATGGTTTTGACCTGCTCCATGCAGCACCTCTTTTTTTTGTATAAATAAGCGATTAAACAGAACAATCTTGGATTGTATAAGTATATATAGTATCTTAAATACTTGATACTCACCAAACACCCAGAATTGCATGGCATTCCTAAGATTCACCCTATTCATCATGCTGGTAAGTACTCTGGCATTTTTTACTTCATGCTCCCCTCTCCACCGCAGCGACAAGGCAATTGTGGTCGATGACTACGGCAGCATGCGTTACATCAAAGGCAAACAGGACAGAGTGCACAAAAAGTGGAAGGCAAAATCATCTTATAAGCCTAGAAACAACAAAGTAGCGACACGCAGAAATGCTGACTGGTAGACTTTGCCTGAGGAGTTATCAGAAGATGCTGCTGATACATTTATATACAGCTTGCGTATAGGCAGCTATGGAAACGGCAAACACGCACTATACACGCACACCCCGCACCGAAAACCTGAAATGGGTTGACCGGATCACCCACCTGATGGACAACCAGTTCCGCTTGCCGGGCACTAACTGGCGATTTGGGCTGGATCCAATTCTCGGGCTTTTTCCTGTGGTGGGTGACCTAGCTTCGTTTAGTGTGTCGGCTATGCTGATCCTCACCATGGCCCGCTATGGCGCCAGTGGCAAGATGGTCACCCTGATGCTGCTCAACGTGGCATTGGATGCTCTCTTTGGCAGTATACCTATCCTTGGGAATATCTTTGACTTTGCCTTCAAAGCAAATGAACGTAATGTGCGCATGCTCCGGGCGCACTACGAAGAAGGCAAATACCAGGGCAGCGGCAAAAACATCATTCTAGGGGTTGTCATCGGTATTGTCGTGATCTTCATTCTGCTGATATGGGCTATCTGGGAGCTACTGGCTTTTGTGTACCAACTGGTGCAGGGCTGGTTCTAAAAAAGCTTACATTCTGCCCAATGCCTTTGCCACAGCCACTGCCTTGTGTGCGCTGGCTTCTTTGTCTTTTATCTCCAGCATGATATCCATGTTGATGCCCTCAGTCTCCACCAGGAAGTCGTGGAAAGCCTGCTCGCCGATGCTCTGCACATGCTTGCCTTTGCGCTCTCCCGGCGATTGGGCGCTGTAGTCTACCATCAGTACACCGTCACGTTCGGGTTGCCAGGTCTGGGCAGCCAGCATTACTGCCTCCCGCATCGGTTCACCGTTGTTCACACACTCGTGGTGCAAGTTGTCGAAAATGATAGGCATACCCGTAAGCTCGTGCAGCACCAGGCAGTCGGTGAGGCTATAGGTGCGGTCGTCGTTCTCTACGCAGAGGCGGGCCTTTACCGTCTCAGGCAGCATGGTGTGGTATACCTCCGCAAAGCGATTGAGCGCAGTCTCCTTGTCACCATAGGCACCGCCACCATGTATCTGTAACTTAGCGGTAGTGTCAAGTCCCATCAGGTCGAGGATGCTGCCCTGGTATACCAGTTCGGCTATGCTGTTTTGCACTGTTTGA
This sequence comes from Pontibacter sp. BAB1700, assembly GCF_000277005.1. Lineage (NCBI taxonomy): Bacteria > Pseudomonadati > Bacteroidota > Cytophagia > Cytophagales > Hymenobacteraceae > Pontibacter > Pontibacter sp. BAB1700. The sequence continues at coordinate 64,028 of NZ_AKIS01000036.1, forward strand.
GGGGTAGGGGAGTTAAGCACCACAAACTGGTCAGGGTGCATGGATATACGGAGGTTGTGACGCTTAACATAATCGCCTAGCCGGCGTAGGGTCAGTTTAAAGTGTTCCTGCCAGTTGTAGGTATTGACAGGGTGCGATGCAAAAGGCACCAGATCGGACGTGAGCCTGAAAAAGTACAGTCCATGCTCCACATTGAATTCCAGTATGCGGCGCAGACAGCTCAGGTTTTGCTCCACTGTCTGAATTAAACGTTCTTCAGAGTAAGAGGCTAACCGAAATGTGCGGGAAGAGGAACAGTCCAGGGTCTCGTTAATGCAAGGATATCCGATTTTCATAAGGTATAGAGGTATGGCTATACCTTAACCTACGCACAAGCAAATGGTTTTGGTGAAATCTAATTTCAGGAAGGGATACTTTACCGGTCTATTTCGTAGCCAGTGTTGTCCTTAAAGAAGCGGTTGTAGTTCTCTTTTTCCTCCCTGCGTCGCTTTAGCTCCTGAATCATCAGCAATTGCTGCAGCTTCTGATTTTGCTTACCTTCTTTAGAAAACATATCATACAGTAGCGAAATTGGGCTGAGTGGGGTAGGGGCGACAGGAGGTGGCGGAGGACCGGGCTCTAGCTCAGGGCGATAGCCTTTGCGTTTTACATACTCAGGCTCTTCCGTTTTCATGTTGCGCAGCGCCCGTTGTATCATTTCCTCGGATGGCCGGCTGGTGATCTCCACTTCGCCGAGCATTACACTGTCAGGCTGCAACACAATATTGACGCGAAGCTCTGAAACGGGCAGGTTACGGGGCAGGTATAGCAGGGGCTTAAAGCCAACGGCACGGATCAACAGCGTATCGCTCTGGTCGATATCAATAAGGAACTTGCCTTCTGCGTCAGAAATAACGCCATAGTTCGTGCCATAGCGGATGACTCCTGCGCCAGGTATAGGGGTGGTTTTGTCAGGTTCGAGCACGGTACCGCTCACGCGTATGTTGCGCTGCGCCAATGCCGGGAGTGCACTCACAAGCAACAGGGCAGAAAGAAGCAGTAGTCGTAGCAGGTATAAGGGCATGTTACAGCAGCGGCCACTTTAGCGGTGGCAAGGGATTAATGTCAATACGCCGGAAAAGGCTAAAAAGTATGCCGCCGCCAAAATATATAACTGCGGTGTGGCATGGTGCTAAATTACAAAATTTAACGGAAAGCGGGCACTAAAAGCGAAAGCCCATAGCTACGGGCGCTATGGGCTTTCAATACTATTTATACGGCCAGATACCCTATTGGTTGTTATCTGTGCCATTGCCAGCATTTGAGTTACTTCTAGGCAAGTTGTTATTGCTGCCTGAGTTATCAGTCTGGTTAGTGCCATCATTGCTCATGCCCCAGTAGTTTGCACGTTTTTCCTGGTACTGACTGTACTGCTCCTTTGATAGGATTGATTGTAACTCACGGTCTGTCTCCTGCATAATCTGTTCACGCTGTGTGTCCAAATCAGAAGTGCCCGTGGTATTGTTCTGTGTGTTCGTGTTCATATTGGTTCTGGTGTCGGTCATGGTGCCTCCATCCATGTCATAACGATCCTTCTCAGTAGTTGCCATATTGTCCACTTCATCTGCTACCTGACCACCCATCCGATTGGTTTCGTTGTAATTATACTCCAACTCGCTCAGGCGACGCTCACGTTCATACAGTACCTGCTGTACTTGATTTTGGGTCGCCGTGTCGAGTCGCATATCCGTAGCCATCTGGCCGGCTATACGCTCTGAGTTGCTGCGCCACATGGCGTCGGAGCCGCTCATGTCTGTCGTAGTGCCCATGGCTGTCTCATTGCCTCTGATATGGCTTTGGTTTACGTTTTCGTCCTGGTTTGCGTCCGCTGTTTCATAGGTTCTGCCTCTGTCTTCACTACAAGACGCAAACATCATGGCACTCACTACAGCTATCGAATAAAATATCTTTTTCATCTTCTTATACTCTAAATTAAACTTTAAAAAGCCTGTTGTATTTGCTATGAAATAGTATAAAACAAATACGGCTTGCTCTAGTGTTTTACGGCGGACGGTTCGATAGGTTTATATGGCGCTTTGTAATAGCTGCTTATGGCTGTCGTCAAAATTTGTTTGAAGATGTTTTTTGATGCAGTTGAAGCCTGTTTAAAAAAGTTGTTATAGATGATATGCCATGATGGGTAATTCAATTAAGGGAAAGATGGAAATATGATAAAACATATATTTGGGTATGGCTTACATGGAGCTGTATCTACTGATATAAAAAAAGAGCCGACAGTTAAGCCGGCTCTTTCTATGTGATAAGGGTAATTAACTACTGCTTAGGCCCTTCTCAGTTCAAAAACTGTAATCTCGGGCAGGAAACCCACACGGCCCGGGTAGCCGATAAAACCAAGTCCGGTATTCACATACAGGTGCTGTCTGCCACGCTTGTACAGACCGGCCCACTGCTCATATACATACTGCACCGGACTCCATTTTAATCCAGGTATGTTCACCCCGAACTGCATACCGTGTGTATGGCCCGATAGAGTCAGGTCGATGTCATCGTATTTCTGGTTGATCTCACCATCCAGTGCGAAGGGTCGTGTGAAAGCAGTACCTTGAATGGACTGTCCTCTGCACCCATGTAGGCCTTGCTTAGGTCGCCGTATTTCGGGAAGCCCGCCCGGTTACCCCAGTTCTCTACACCCAGAATGGATATATACTCGCCGTCTTTTTCGATGCGGCGGTTCTCGTTCAGCAGCACGTCCCAGCCCATGCGGCGCTGGGTGTCTACTAGTGTTTGCAGGTTCTGCGTCTTCGCCTCACGGCTCTCCCAGCTCACGTAGTCCCCGTAATCGTGGTTACCCAGCACTGAGAAAACGCCCTGTTTCGCCCGGATTTCCTTCAGCGTGTCTACATGCGGCATCAGCTCAGTGGCCACATTGTTCACCAGGTCGCCCGTGAAGAACACCAGGTCAGCCTCTTGTTTGTTGATAAGGCGCACAGCCTCTTTCAGCGGTTCCGTAGAGGTAAAGCTGCCTGTGTGCATATCTGAGATCTGCAGCATTTTGAAGCCCTCAAAAGCAGCCGGCAGGTTAGGGAAGCGGAGTGTGATGCGCTTTACACGGTAATCATAAGCGCCTTTCACCATGCCGTAAATGAAAGCTGAAAAGGGCACCGCTGCCACGAGCAGGCCCATTTGGTTGAGGAACTTGCTGCGGGAAGGGTCAAAGGTCGTTTCTCCGCTGTTCACGTTGTTGAACACCAATTTACCCAGGCGCAGCGCATCGTCCACAAAGAGGAAGAGCACAACCACCAGCTTAGAGGCAAAGATGATAAAAAGCGTGCTGGCCAGATATGTTTTGAAAGCATCCGGTGGCGTGCCACGAGTAAATGAAGCCAGTGCAAAGGTGCCCGCAGTAATGGCGAATATAGCCCAATGCAGGATGTAGATGATACGCTGGGTGCTAGCGGACAGGTTTTGGCTGACTGTTTTAATAGCCTGAAAGACATAAAAGTCCACCAGGAACAGGATGAAGATGACTATTCCTATCGAAAAGAATCGTTGCATGTTGTATGATAATGACTGCTAAGGAACAGACCCCGGCAGCCTTTGTTTAAAATTGGATATTATGATAAAAAAGTAAGCAAACTGCCCACATACTCTGAACTATTTTCAGGTGAAACAGATTCACTTAACAATCTTTTATCTAACAAAATCTGTACCGCAGTGAAAGAAGAAGCTACGTCTGCACTTTTGGCATACGATACCGCCAGTCTCAACATCAAAACCTGGGCCGAAGAAGACCGTCCGCGCGAAAAGCTGCTGCTAAAAGGCAAGTCCGCCTTAAGTGATGCCGAGCTGATTGCCATCCTGATCGGATCTGGTACCCCAAAGCTGACTGCTGTGGACGTGGCCAAGCTCATACTGGCGGCCGTGGGCAACGATCTGAACGAACTGGCCAAACTGACAGTGAAGGACCTTACGAAGATTAAAGGTATAGGCGAAGCGAAGGCTATCTCGATCGTGAGTGCGCTGGAACTGGGTCGCCGACGCAAAGAAACCGCTTCTGCCGCTAAAACCCGCATCACCTGCTCCACCGACATCTACAACTACATCAAACCCCAGCTGCTTGACCTGCCGCACGAAGAGTTCTGGGTGATTTTGTTAAACCGCGCCAACGTGGTCATGAAAAAAGAGAGCATCAGCAGCGGGGGAGTAGCGGGTACCGTGGCCGACCCGAAAATGATTTTCAAGAAAGCCATCGAGCAGCTGGCGAGCTCTATAATCCTGGTGCACAACCACCCGAGCGGCAATACTAAGCCAAGCGGCGCCGACATCGCCCTGACCAAGAAAATGAAAGAAGCTGGCCAGTTTCTCGATCTGCCGATCCTGGATCACATCATCTTTACCGACAACGACTACTACAGCTTCGCCGATGAGGGAATGCTATGAGTCAGAAGTTTTAAGAAGTTTGAAAATTAAGAACGGACAATAATGTGATTTCGAACGCTAGTGAGAAATCTGGATATAAAGCGTCGTTACTTTAGGTTTCTCACTAGCGTTCGAAGTGACAGGGTTGATTAATCTTCTTCCAAGATTTCCTTCACTCTTCCAACTTCCCCTGTCTCGAGTCTGACCTTGATGCCATGTGGATGGTTGGGAGACTTGGTGAGGATGGCCTCTACGTAACCCTCAGTTAAGTCGCCGGTGCGCTGGTCTTCTTTGAGCACGATGTTCACGTGGGAGCCTATTTTGATGTTGCTGCGTTTGGTGCCGTCCATGATGTTTATTTCTTGGTCTGCGGTTTTGAGGTGATATACAGAAACTCTTCGTCGTCGTTCAGGCTCCAGCGTACAGGGGCTGTGATGTTCTGCTTTTTCACTTCTACTTTTTCGATCTGCTCCAGGTTGGCAAGTATCAGGCTAGTGTCTTTAACTAACTGATTGTTAATGATCACGCGCAGGTGTTGCTGGGTAGAAGGTATACGGTAGTGGGTGTAGATATCCTGTATGGTAACCCACTTCGCTTTAGGGTCAGTTTTCAGAAGAACAGCTCCATCTTTGGCTTTGTCGCCGAACTTTTCTATAGCCTTTTCATCCTTCAGTACTTCGGCGCTTTCAATGTGCCTGGCTGTAATAAGCACCAGACTAGCTTGCGCTACCTGCTTGCCATCAACTTCAATGTAAGGTTGTGGTTGCTGCACGATTCCTTGCTTTTGCTGCTTTTTGGGATGTATGAGTTCTTGCTGCGCAAATGCCTGCAGACTGCAAGTAGCGAAGAGGAAAGAGAAGATAAGTTTTTTCATAAAAAGGTGTTTAAATAAGTGTGGTGGTCAGTACAGGACACCAAATGGAACAAGCTTCAAGCGTCATATTTCGCTCAGGATGAGACTTGCTTTCTGACGAGCCAGGCTTCCTTCGCGATCTTGTATACGTAGTTTAATTTGGGCAACTCTCCGAAATACGCCACCTGTTGTTCCGAAACCTTTTCGGCACCCAGTCGGCCTATCGCTATCTGAGAACGAATGTTGTTAGCGCCGATATGAAAGTATACTTCTGTCACATGTTGGAACAGGTAGTCCAATAGGAGTGCTTTTACGGCATGGTTGACTCCTTTGCCCCAATAGGCGGTGGCATAGAAGGTATAGCCGATCAGTATGCTATTGTTTTGTGCATTGTAATCGTACATGCGAGTGCTGCCAGCGATACTGCCGGTTGCTTTATCCACGATCTTAAAGGCGCCTTACTCTTCATGGCCCCATCAAAAAAAATCCGGAAAACATCTTTCTTCCAGCGGTCATTGTTGGGATGCTGCTCCCAGATCTTAGGATCAGACGCTACTGCATACAATGCTTCAAAATCACTTTCCTGCAAAGGATAAAGTATGGCTTTGTCGTTTTCTAATGTGGGTTGTGTGCTAAATGACATTGTAGATGATAGTATGGTCAAATTGCGGCTAATGAATAATTCGATTCTAAATATGCGCTCGTTTGTGCAATTGTCAGTGAAGGAAAACCATGTTTCATTGTCTAAAGGTATTTTGAAGCGCTGAGTTGAATGTGGCAATCATATTTTCTGATATGCGGATTAGCTAGCGTATCTACCGTTTATGCTTTCGGATATTCAGCCATGTATTGATTACAGCCAAAGCCAAGCCGGCTCCTATAAAGGCCCAGCCAATATACCTGCTCTCAAAAAAATGTCCGACATTAATTACGAGGCCCGCAACGGCCAGTGCTACTGCAAAGATGCCCACCAGGTTAAAAGATTTCATTGTTTTGCAGGTATAGGTATAAGCAAAATACAGAGCTTGCTTGCAGAAATATACATAGAATTACCTATATAATTTTCCCATTTGAAGATTCCTTTCCAAACCTTAAGCCTCTTAAGCTCCCAACTCTCAATCCAAAGAGTTTAAAAAAGCTCTCTCAGCCACTGTATCCACCTTGGTCGGGTATAGGCTACGGCACCCATGTCGGGTGCCGCAGCGTCATGAATGGGATGGCCAAGGATGTCCTGTTCGGCTGGAATGAATGGTGCTGGCGGGGCAACAGCTATACCTTGCCCAATAAGCGGTGATTTTTTCTGGAGGCTATACCTGTCGCGGAGGGTTTGCAGGTTGAGCGGGTAGCCCAAGGTGCCTGCTGTACCCGGTGCTGTAAGCTTGGGGTCAGCTGCCATACCTGTTGGCTGGTTCTGATCAGTTTCCTGACCGGTGGCGGTACGGAAGTCCTGCAAAGAGGTATACCTGTTATCACCCCATACAAAGGTATAGCGGTCGTCTTCGCTGTACCAGGCGTTGTTATGAAAATGCACGTCGAGCGCTGCCGTGTCGTCGGCAACTAGCAGCGGGCCCCGTTGCGCGTGTAGAAAATGTTGTTGTAAAACCGCACGTTGTGGTGCTGGCCGCTTTTGAAAGAAACGCCTCCTCCCGTTGGCGTAACGGCTTTGTCGGCAAACACGGTATTGTTGTACACCAGCAAGTCGCGGTTGCCTCCGTTATTTTTCTGGTCTGCCACCCAAAGTGTAATGCCTTTGTAGTCGTTTTTGCGGCCGTCGTTTTCAGAGATGTTATACCTGATGATGTTGTTGTGCATCGGCCGCGCCCACTCAAACTGGGCGATCAGGAAACCTGCCCCGTCGTTGTCGTGGGAGTAGTTGTACTGCATAATAGAGTTGGTGATGCCCCCGTCCAGGTCGAAACCACCGCCGTCGCAGCCACTGCCTGCGCTGATGTTGTAAGCTTCGTTGTACTGGATGGTCACCTTGTTGGCATCCCAGGCCCAGATACCAACCGGGCCTCCGCAGTTTGTGTTGCCCATACCGGAGCTGTGCACTACACTATATTCTACCGTGCCGCCGTCCACATCCGAGAGCACAATGCCGCTGCCACTGTGCTTGTCGCTCAGGGGCAGGCCGTATACCTGGTACACATGGCAATGGCCTATGTACACGTTGCGATGCGCGTAGCCTTTTTTGTTTTGGTCGAATTGACCCCAGGTGTTGATGCCCTCCGAACCAATGTGGTGAACCACGGCGCTGGTGATACGCACCTCTTCAAAACCGCTGTTGCCGCTCCATGATCCAATCGTAATACCTGATTTGCGGAAACCCGTCACTTCCACCTGGTCTATTACGATGTGCTTCAGTTTTATGTCGCCGGGCAAATCGTTGTAAAACAGAATACCGTTGTTGCTGTTACTGTCAGGGCCGCTGCCTTTGAAGTTGAGTTGGCGGATTTCTATACCTGCCACATTATGCGCGTAGATGCCATAACTCGTATCGGCATCGATGGTAGCGCGACCATCACCAAAAGAACTGATGACTAACGGAGCGCCTTTGCCCTGAAAGTTATCCGGATGAAAATAAAGCCCGCCCGCAAAGGTATGGCCAGCCTCGAGCAAGAGTGTGTCGCCTGCGCTATACCTGTGGCTGTTGGCTTTGGCGATACTTCGCCAGGCAGCAGTAGGGGAAGTACCGGGGTTGGCATCATTGCCTTTGGAAGTGATGTAGTAGGTGTGCGCCAAGGTATAGGGGGCTGTGCAGAGGTATAGGCTGATATAAAAAAGAAACGCAAGGGCCTGTTTCATTGTCAAGAGTTTTCATGTGCAGGTATAGTCGGGTCACAGCTTTACCCGCCTGTGTTTAATTGGCAGTATCGCTGGTAGGCATTTCCAGCTCCGATACGTGCAATAAACGCAGCATGGATGTTTTCTTGTGCTGGTGCTCCTGCATGCGCTTGAGAATATCGTCCAGGAGTTCGATGGCCCGCAGCACATAAGGTCCTTTGTTGAGCATCACGCAGTCAGCCCGCTGCGACATGGCCGCATCGGTAATCTCGGCGCGTGACGGGCGGCCCTTTTTAGAGAGCGACTCCAGTACCTGCGTAGCCCATACCACGGGTATGTGTGCTGCCTCACTGAGCCACAGAATCTCTTCCTGTACCTCAGCCAGCCGCTCCCAGCCGCACTCCACAGCCAGGTCGCCACGGGCTATCATCACACCGGCAGGATGGTTTTTCATGACGGTGAGCAGTAACCGGGGCAAGTTGCGGAAACCCTCTTTGGTTTCTATTTTGAGCATGATGCCCAGTTGCGGAGCCTGCAGCTCTTTCAGCTCCCGGTGCAGCGCCTCAATCATCTCAGGCTGATTCACGAACGACAAACTCACGGCATCAGCATGCTTTGCCACAAAAGCCAGGTTTTTGCGGTCTTGTTGCGTCAGGCCCTCCAGGTTCAGCTTGGTTTCTGGCAGGTTAATGCCCTTGTCGTACAGCAGGCGGCTACCCGATTCCTTGGCTTCCGTAATCTTCACCAGCAGGTTATCTTCATTGACTTCCATGATCGTGCCCGCAATTTTGCCATCATCAAACAAAATCGGCTGTCCTGCTTTTACGCGGCTGAATACCTCCGGCAAGGTGCAGGCTATGTGTGCGGGCTTCACGATGTGGCCTTCGGCATCGTAGAGGGCGGGTTCGCCGGGCGTTTGCTCCTTAGTGAGCACCAGCAGATCGTCTTTGCGCAGGTAGATAGGTGCTTCGCTGGCAGGCAGCTGGCCTACCTTGGCGGAGCGCTCCAGGGCACTTTCCTTTTTGATGGTAAGCTCGGTGCCTGTGCCAATGTAGGAGGTCTTGAACAAGTGCGCGATCACACCTTTCTCTTTGCGCTGCATGACGGTAAGTGTGCGCTTTCGACACGGGTGTCCCTGAATCTCAGCTTATCGCCCTGTTGCAACTGCGCAACCCAGGCTTCGTCGAGTGGCAGGCTGGCATCTACAGGTACTTCGCTTACTTCGCCGGGCGGTGCAAGCCATACCTTGGCAGGGGACACGAGTTGGCCCAGCTCGTTTTGTATGGGGCGTATTGGTAACAGGGCAGGACCAGGCTTGAGCGGACCCGTACGCAGTTTCGGCCCCATCAGGTCCATCAGTATTTTGCAGTTTCGTCCCGTTTCTTTCTCAGCCTTTCTGACGGATTGCACCATGGCTTCCCACACCTGCTCGTTGTCGTGGGCACAGTTGATGCGGGCGCAGTCCATACCGGCCAGCAGCATGCGTTTCAACAATTCATGGTCATGTGCCAGGTCAGTCGAGAAGGTGACCATGATGCGGGTGCCGTGTTTTTTAGGAGAGGGCCCGAGCAAATCGTTGGTGTGCTTCTCAAGTAACTCGCCGCTTTCATCAAATGAAACAGGAACAGGCTTTTTGATAACCTCGCAACTTTGCAACTGACAGAGCATGTCGCGCACGGCCTGCAGGCTTGCCAGCACATGCCCCTCTGCGCGACCAGTGATGACAGGCCCATGCGGGATAGGCTCTCCTGCAAATGCCGAATGTCGTGCTGCCGCAGCGACAGGTAGTGCAGCAGGTTGCGGGCACTTTTACGGAAAGACGGATGCACGCTTTTGATGGCGCTGGCAAATTTCTTTTCCAGTTCAAGGGCGTCGTGGTGCAGCTGGTCGAGCTGTGTGATCATCTCCTGAAGGTGTTTCTCGTCTGTTTGCATCATGGTAGAGGTATAGCATATTATCAAACTGAAGAGAGGCGGGTAGGGTTTTTTAAAAGCTGTTGATTATGGCCCGTTGCAAAGATGGCGCACTCCAATACCCGCTGGCGATAATGCGGCGGATGCTGTGCAGCGGGTCCTGCGGATCACGCTTTCCGGCAAGTTGAAAAGCTCCGGCCATGCCCCGTTGTTTGAGTTCAGGTATGGCCTCTGGGTTCCAGAGCCCAAAAGGGTAAGCGAAGTACTCTGTTGGTTTGCCCGTGATTTCGGTTAGCTGCCGCGAGGGCTTCTCCACCTGCGTTACCCAGTCCTGGCCCTGGTATTTCTTCACATTCTGGTGGTCCCAGGTATGTGAGCCAATCACGTGGCCGCGGTCCGAAAGCTCCTTTACCTGCGCCTTGCTCATGTAGTTGGGTTTGCCCAGCGACACGGTCATGATAAAGAACACGCCTTTGAAACCGTACTTCTCGAGCTCAGGTGCGGCCACGGTGTACTGTCCCAGGCTGGTGTCGTCGAAGGTGAGCATCACGGGCTTTTCGGGAAGCGGAGCACCTGTGGTCAGGTAAGCCATCAGTTGATCGGGTAGCACGGTTTGGTAGCCGCTGTCGGCCAGTATTTTGATGTGCTCTTTAAAACGCTCTTCAGGTATAATATAGTCCTTGGCCTGCTTGGAATCCTTCTCCCGCCAGTCACGCACCTGGTGGTAACACAGTATCGGGACCTGCTTGCGGGCAATGATGGTTTCGGCATCGGCTATGGAGCTTGTCACAACAGCAGCAGGTTGAACCGATTGTTCAGGTATAGCTGCCTGTAAAGTCAGAGTGTCAGGAGCGGGTATAGCATTACTCTCCGCATCAGAATCAACAGATATAGCGGCTTCAACTGGCGACTGAGACTCGGCAGTTTTATCTCCCTGCATGCAGGATGACAGACTGACCAGAAAAGTGATTAAAAAAGTGATGATTGGTAAGCGGAGGCGGGAGTAAGGGTGGTTCATGGTAAGATTTGTAAACGGTATAATGTTAGCGATTTTCTGTGTTGATTCCACGTCGTTCGTTCTGATAATTTACAGTGAAGCACGATAGAGAAGCATATCTGCAAGCAGGAAGACTTAGTGTACAGTTGAATTGCGCAGTGCTTTTCAAAACCTAATATCCAGAAAGGTTTATAAAGTGAAAATTACTTATCTTGATGGAGCTATCATGTTCCAGACTTCTACATACTATACCTTAAAATCAATGCCAGCTATACCCTTTAACCGTGAAGCCATGCTGCGGCAGCTTGCTGAGGTGCCTGAGTGGGATGTGCTCGTGATCGGCGGCGGTTCCACAGGTTTGGGTACCGCCCTGGATGCTGCTTCGCGTGGGTATAAGACGCTGTTGCTGGAGCAGTCCGACTTTGCCAGGGCACTTCGAGCCGCAGCACCAAGCTGGTGCATGGTGGGGTGCGTTACCTGGCGCAGGCAATATCAGGTTGGTGTTCGAAGCCCTTCGGGAGCG
>NZ_AKIS01000037.1:0-7432 GCF_000277005.1 Pontibacter sp. BAB1700
CATCGCGCAGCGGGTGCGGTGGCAATTCTTTGACAGGTATGATGCGCTCACGGGCAAAGAAGGTCTTGTAGCCTTCAAGGCGGTCTTCCAGCAGGGTAGGATTGACGGCCACTTTGTATTTGAGCATGCGCAGTGAAAGCTTCGGGAAATGCAACGGCTCAGTTGTGAGCGGGTATAGCACGGCTTCGTATAGCCTGAAGCGCAGGTATGGCTTTCCCTGCACGATCACCTGTTCAGGAGTTACCTCGTCTATTTCAAACACTTCCTCCCAGGCATTTGGCTGTTTCAGTTGGCGAAGTATACCTGTTATCTGGTTTGCAAAATCATGGAAGTCAAGCAGCCGTTGGTCTTCCTCTGCCAGGTAGAAGTAGAGCACAATGTTCAGGCCCTCGCCTACGTATACCTCCTTCTTGTCGGTATAAAGCGTGAGAAAAGCGTTGTCTTCCTGATCCACATACTCTTGGGGCTGCTCCTCTCCCTGCTCCGGCTGCTGTGGAATCACCAGGTCAGGTCCCTGCGGACTGACGGCAGCCATTGGCCCCACTTTGATTTTCATGCCGGGAGATTGCAAAGCCTGTCCATTCACAGTCATGCTAAATGGTTTGAGTTCGTAGTCGCCTTCGGCCAGCGCCGCGTAGTTTTGTGTGATGGTGAGCACGGTCGTGGTTTTACCTCCTGCTATGACCGTTTTGGTAGATGAGAAGCGGTTACTTTTTTTAAATCCTTCTATCTCTGGGAAAGGCGAGTAGTCTTTTAGTTGCTGATCCTGCAACCTGATGGAAACCGTGAAATAGGTATTGATCGGCAGTGGACTTTTCCCCAATTCAATACGGGCCTGCTGTGCAAAGGCGGGCACCAATACCGACAGGTATAACAGCACAAGTAGGAAAGTCAGGCGCATAATTCAGGTATAATAGCAAATTTACAAATTCTTGTCTCTATCCACCGGAATATTATTATCCAATTCTTAGCGACCCTCCAAATTTCTGCTCCCTTCCCTGATTCCTCATTTCTGTGAAATACAAGCCTTTTATGAACGTTCTACTAGTAGCTAATAGATAGAAATCATCAGTGCATTATCATTCAAAATCAGCTGATTAACTAAAAATTTTACAAATCAATCAAAACTGAATCAACTTTTTAGACTAATTTCGTATATCAGATTAGAATACCGAATTACCATATACAAAAATGCTGGAGTACGTTAAAACGATCTTGTTGAAGGTAAGCTTTGACAGAAAGCTGTTTGAAAAAGAACTGAGAAAAGCCTTCAAGGTGTTGATCCCAGAGGAGCTAAAACAGCTTAAACAATGGTGCTATGAAAAGTTCTCGGAGATGTATCTCTTTGTGTTGAACAAGGTTTTCTCCAGAGCTCAGGTTTGAGAACCGGGGCCTTGCTCCACAAAGCGGATGTTGCGCAATAGGCCATTATAACCTGTTCGTTTCACAGCTGATTTCTTGAACAGCTGCGCAAAGACCTCCTGTGTGATTTCCTCCCAGTCCGACTTTTTCATCTCCTTCAGCTGCGGGTGCGGCTCAAAGGCAGGCTCTTGATGTGGCTTGCTAAAGCGGTTCCAGGGACATACGTCCTGGCAGATGTCGCATCCGAATATCCAGTTTCCAAACTTCCCGTTCATCTCCTGGGGTAGCTGGTCTTTCAGCTCAATGGTGAAGTAAGAGATGCATTTGCTACCATCCACACATAAGGTGCCACGATCGCATCAGTCGGGCAGGCATCCAGGCAGCGGGTGCAGGAACCACAGTAGTCTTTAATGGGGCCGTCGTACTCAAGCTCCAAATCAATGATCAATTCAGCAATGAAGTAGAAACTGCCTACCTGCGGTGTGATCAGGTTGGAATTTTTGCCTACCCAGCCCAGTCCGCTTTTCTTAGCCCAGGCCTTATCGAGCACCGGGCTGAGTCCACGAAGCAGCGGCCGCCTACCTCTCCTATCTCCTCGTTGATAAAGCTTAGCAGCGTCTTCAGCTTGTCTTTGATCACAAAGTGGTAATCGGTGCCGTAGGCGTACTTCGATACTTTATAGGTATCTTCTCCGGTTTGCTGTTTTTCCTGCTCCGGGTAGTAGTTAAGCAGCAGCGACACTACTGATTTGGCTCCCTCTACCAACAACCGTGGATCCAGTCGCTTATCGAAGTGGTTCTCCATGTAGTGCATCTGCCCGTGCATGTTCTGCTTCAGCCAGTTCTCCAGCCGAGGGGCCTCCTCTTCCAAAAAATCAGCCTTGGAAACGCCGCAGTACATAAAGCCCAGTTCCTGCGCTTTCTGCTTGATGAGGTATGTGTATTGTGCTTTGTTCAAAATATGCGAGTCGCTCAGGTATAGCTATACCTGGAGGAGAACAAATTTACAGAGAAATAAATCCGATTCGCACCTATTTTGCCGAGCTCACCATGCCTTTTGCATTTATGCTGCCCTTATCGCCCGCTTTTGGACAGCATTGTACTATTTTGAACACCTTGAGCAGACTTGCTACAAATTAAATCACGTTTGTGGCTCTTCTGAACACTGTCCCTAAGCTGGCATAATCTTAGGTATAGCAGAAGAAACCTATAAAAGCTTCACAACTATGAAAAAGAATCTCCTCTTACTGATTGCCTTTCTTATTGGCTTGGCTTATACCGTGCAGGCACAGGGCCAAAAATTACAGAATGGGAAAGTATTTCATCTGCACCCCAAGGGCGAACAGGAATGGAATTATGCCCAGGCTTACCGGAGCGGCAACTTGCTATACCTGTCAGGTACCATCGGGAAAGGTGACATGGACAAGGCAATGGAGCGTGTTTACCAGACCATCGAGCTAACATTAAAGCAATACGGACTGGCCCTGACTCATGTGGTAAAAGAAAACCTGTATGCAACAGACATTGAGGCAGCCAAGAAAAGCCAGCCCATCCGTAGAAAATACTATGGCACCCATACCCCTGCCGCTACCTGGGTTCAGATATCGAGGCTGTTTGAAGAAGATACTGTACTGGAAGTAGAGGTCATTGCGGAGATTAGGAAGACGGAGTAAGCGTGACAGTGTACCTTCCTATACTTCGTAAAATAAAAACGGCAGACCTAAGGTCTGCCGTTTTAAATCTATCACAAACAGTTTTTATTCAGATTGGTCAAACAAGCCCCCAGCTACCACCTGCTGTGGCGGGATCTTGCCAAGATGGCGGTAAGCAGCCTCTGTGGCTTCACGTCCGCGTGAAGTACGCTTTATGTAACCCTCTTGTATCAGGAATGGCTCGTATACTTCTTCAATCGTCTCAGACTCTTCGCCACAGGCCGTTGCGATGGTAGACAGACCTACCGGACCACCCTTAAACTTATCAATGATGGTACTCAGGATACGGTTGTCCATATCGTCCAGGCCGTTGTGGTCCACATCCAATGCATTCAGGGCAAACTTTGCTATCTCTACCGTTATGGTGCCGTTGCCTTTCACCTGAGCAAAGTCGCGGGTACGGCGCAGCAAGTTGTTGGCAATACGCGGCGTACCGCGGCTACGGCGGGCAATCTCAAAAGCGGCATCATCATGGATAGGCGCTCCCAACAGGGCTGAAGAGCGTTTCACAATGGAGGTCAGCAGTTCAGCATCATAATACTCCAGGCGGGAATTAATGCTGAAGCGGGCACGCAGCGGGGACGTCAGCAAACCGGAACGTGTGGTCGCACCGATCAGCGTAAACGGGTTTAGACTGATTTGCACAGATCGGGCATTCGGACCCGAGTCCAGCATGATGTCGATCTTGTAATCCTCCATCGCCGAGTACAGGTACTCCTCCACAATCGGGTTAAGACGGTGTATCTCGTCGATGAACAGTACATCGTTGGCATCGAGGTTGGTCAGCAAACCAGCCAGATCGCTTGGCTTATCCAGAACCGGACCGGAAGTCATTTTTATACCTGCGTCCAGCTCGGAGGCGATAATATGCGAAAGGGTAGTTTTACCCAGACCAGGAGGGCCGTGCAGGAGCACGTGGTCCAAAGCCTCGCCACGGTTTTTGGCAGCCAGCACAAAAATTTTGAGGTTCTCCACCACCTTCGCCTGCCCCGTAAAATCGGCAAAGCTCAGTGGCCGAAGCGCCTTATCAATGTCTTTTTCAACCGGCGACATGTAGTCATTGCTACCGGTGAGATAATCTTCTCTCATAGAATAAACTGTATTATTGCAGCCAAAAGCTATACCTAAAGGTAACAGTTTCGGGTATGCTTTCGCTCCATTTCTGCCTACGAATTTAATGAATTTTGCTAATTATTTTATAGAAAATCATCAAATATCTAACCAGATTAGCAAAAGTAAAGGCAGCCACTCCCGCAGCTGCCTTTTAATACTTATTATCCTCTTCGCTTTTAGCAGAAGGATAGGCCTACTTAAATGCCGGTATACCTGTTATATCAGCACCTGTGATGAGCAAGTGAATGTCGTGGGTACCTTCGTAAGTGATCACCGACTCGAGGTTCATCATGTGGCGCATGATCGGGTACTCGCCCGTAATGCCCATGCCGCCATGAATCTGACGAGCTTCGCGGGCGATGTGCAAAGCCATATCCACGTTGTTGCGCTTCGCCATCGATATCTGCTGCGTAGTGGCTTTGCCCTCGTTCTTCAAGGTACCTAGTCTCCAGACCAATAGCTGTGCTTTGGTTATCTCAGTCAGCATTTCGGCCAGTTTCTTCTGTACAAGCTGGAATGCGCCGATTGGCTTGTCAAACTGAATACGCTCCATCGCATACTTGCGGGCCGATTCGTAGCAGTCAATCGCAACGCCGATGGCACCCCAGGCAATGCCGTAACGGGCAGAATCAAGACAACCTAACGGACCTCGCAAGCCCTCTACATTTGGCAAGAGGTTCTCTTTTGGCACTTTCACATTGTCGAACACCAGTTCGCCGGTGCAGCTGGCACGCAGGCTCCACTTGTTATGGATTTCCGGTGTAGAGAAGCCTTCCATGCCGCGCTCCACGATCAGACCTTTGATGCGGCCTTGTTCGTTCTTGGCCCACACTACGGCCACCTGGCACTCCGGTGAGTTAGAGATCCACATCTTGGAACCGTTCAGCAAATAATGGTCGCCCATGTCTTTGATGTTGGTGGTCATGCCGCCCGGGTTAGACCCGTGGTCAGGCTCGGTGAGGCCGAAGCAACCCAGCCATTCGCCGCTGGCCAGCTTGGGAAGGTACTTCTTGCGCTGCTCTTCTGAGCCGTAGGCATAGATCGGGTACATCACCAGCGAGCCCTGCACCGAAGCGGTGGAGCGCATACCAGAGTCGCCACGCTCGATCTCCTGCATGATGATACCGTAGCTGATGTAGTCCAGTCCGCCGCCACCGTACTCGGCAGGTATCGTCGGGCCGAAAGCACCCACGTCACCAAACTTCTTCACAATCTCAGATGGGAAATGGGCATCCTGCGCCCACTGTTCGATGTTCGGAGAAATTTCTTTCTTCACAAAGTCACGCAGGGTCTGGCGGATGAGGAGATGCTCCTCGGTCAGTAAATCGTCAATGTTATAGTAGTCAGGAGCTCCTGATGATTCGTAGGCCATAGCTTATTTCGTTGTTTTAAGGAAAGGGTAATACGCAAATATAACAAGTTTTCTGAATCAGGATTTGCAGGATCAAAAATAGAGAGCCCCTTCCCCGCGGATTTTCAGGATTGGTAATGCTGAAAGGATGCATTGATCTCACAATGTTAAAAAACCTGTGAGTGTCTTGTTAACTACGAAGCAAAATAGCAGCATGTAGGTAAAGCTAAGAATCTTGTTCATCCTTTTTAATCCTACAAAATCCTGATAAAAAAAAAAGCCCCACCTAATGGCGGGGCCTTTCCAAAAAATCTCAATCTATGTTAAAATCTTAAGCCGACAGAAGCCAGGAAATTGCGTGTAGCCTGTGGGTAATAGAAGTTTTCGGTTGTCAGCTCCCCTCCTGCTTTGTAGCTGTAGGTATAGCCATTGGCAGCATAGCGTTCATTGAAGATGTTGTTCACCAGCAGCCCAAGCTCCAGGCCTTTGAGCGCGCCCGTGAAACCGGTGGTATAGCGAAGACGCAGATCGCCCACCTGGTAGGCAGGTATAATTCGGCTTTCATTCTGGGTGTTGTCAAGGTACTGCTTGCTCACCGTTTTATAGATAAAAGCAGCTTCCAAACCTTTCAGCACTTCTACTTCCAGTTGCGTAGCCGACACAAAATCCGGAGAGAAAGCAATAGAAGCCTGGCTATACCTGTTCATCACCTGGCCACCTTCATCATAATCGTCGATGTATTCTTCGAAGTCGCGCAACTTGTTCTGGCTGTAGCTTAGGTTGCTGCTCAGGCTTGCCGTGTTTCCCAAACGCATTGCTCCGGCCAACTCTATACCCTGGCGGTAGCTGCGGTCAATGTTCGTACGGGTATAGGCTCCCACATCGTTGATCTCACCGGTCAGCACCAGCTGGTTTTTATAGTCCATAAAGAAGTAGTTTGCCTCCACATTAGCGCTTAATGTACGCCCTGCCAGTTCGCCCAATCCAAGTTGACCACGGTAGCCCGCCTCCAGATTGCGCAGCGTTTCGTGCTTCGGACGGCTATCGGCAGTAGACTCCGTGAAGTCTTTGCGAACCGGCTCACGATTGCCAATAGCATAAGAGGCATACAACTGATGCCCAGGCTTCAGCTCGTAGCTTATACCTGCTTTCGGGTTGTAGAAAGTATAATCCACCTCCTGCTCCAGGATCTCAAAATTATTGTCGATGCCCTCGAAGGAGTAGTTGATCGTGCGCACCTGCATGTCGCCAAACAGACTGAGTTGATCCGTCAGGCTGTAAGTCAGCTTACCGAAGATGTTGAAGTCTGTCTTCACGGCATTATTGTCGTAGTAGCGGTCGCGGATGTTGGAGGTAGAGGCGTAGCGTGCCCAGATCACTTCCCCGAAGTGGTCGCCGTCATACCTGTTGATGGCACCGCCCAGTGTCGCGCTCAGCCTGGCTGACGGATCATACTGAAAGGCATAAGTGGCACCGAAGAAGTGGTTGTCGAGCCATCGACGGCGGATCAGGTCCGTACGACTGATGGTCTGATCACCGATCTGCACATTGGGTAAACCATAGTTGGAGAGGCGGTCGTTGTTTCGGAATTGCTCATAGTAGCCACGGCCATAGGTATAGTGCAGCGCTCCGGAGAAAGTCAGCTCTGGAGAGAAGTCGTGCGATAGGTGCAGCTGGTAATGGTCCTGCTGGTAGTTGTCGGTTTCGTTGTCGTAGGTATAGTAGTTATACCTGCGGCCGGAAGTGCGCAGGTTCTCCAGGTCGCTGCCCGTTATGCCGTTGCGGTCGATATAGGCCTGCAGATCGGCTTCGTTGCCGTATACGAGCGCCTCCGGGGTGCCATACCAGCCTGGTAGGTCTGCTCCTGGCCCGAGAAAGTCACMAACTTCACTGTC
>NZ_AKIS01000038.1:0-56307 GCF_000277005.1 Pontibacter sp. BAB1700
AACGGCCAACTCCACCTGATCATCGGCAGCATGGGTGGGTCCACTATCATCACCACCGTGTACCAGATCATCCTGAATGTGACAGTGCATAACATGTCGATGCAGGGGCTGTAAACGCCGGTCGCTTTCACCACCAGTGGAAACCAGACTGGATACTCTGCGAGTGGGGAGCACTGGGCTTTGGCACAGGACTGAAGATGTGGTGGAGAGGACACAGAATTGCCCCCAAATCAGGAGGAATAGGCAGGGCGGCAGGTATACTGGTGCGCCCGGATGGCAGATTGGAGGGTGGGGCAGACCCCAGAGGGGATGATGCGGCGGCTGGTTTCTGAATATCCTTATCTGTTAAATAGAGAAGCTAAAAGCAGGGCTGTCAGGAGATGAAACAGGGAGCAGCTTTTTTTGAGATAATTTTGAATTAATCTGGCTGACCGGAGTGCATTGCTCTTCTGAATGCCTTACATTTGAAGCGTAACACGAGCCTGTTAAGATAGGCCGGGGATACCCTTGCAGCGGCCACTAATCTGCTTTCTGGTAAAGCGTGAGTCCGCCTGCAACTATGTCCACTACGCACAAAAAATCAAGACAATGAAACGGTACTTTCAACTGGCCTTTCTATTGGTTTGCCTTGCCTCCTGCGGCGGGGATAGGGAAACGACTCAGCCCACGGTGGAGGATATTACAGAGTCGGTCTACGCATCGGGTGTGGTGAAGAGCCGCAACCAGTACCAGGTATACCCGGTGGTGAGCGGCATCATAGAGGAGATACTGGTGACCGAGGGAGATACCGTGCAGCAGGGGGAGGTGCTGGTGCGCATCGGCAATGAGGCTGCCCGGCTGAGTACCGAAAACGCCCGCCTGGCTGCTGAGTACGCCCGTGTGAGCGCCAATGCTGAGAAACTGGCCGAGTTGGAGGAAAATATCGAGCTGGCCCGTAGCCGTATGCGCAACGACTCCCTGCTGCTCGTGCGCCAGCGCAACCTCTGGGAAAACCAGATCGGAACCCGCGTGGAACTGGAACAACGGGAGCTGGCCTACAAAAACTCCGCTACAGCCTACCGCTCCGCACGCCTTCGCTACAACGACCTTAAAAAGCAGCTCGATTTTGCCGCCCGTCAGTCACAGAAAAACCTGCAGATCAGTCAAAGCCAAAGCAGCGACTTTACCGTGCGCAGCGAAACCAACGGCAAGGTATACAGCATGCTGCGCGAGAAAGGAGAACTGGTGAGTCCGCAGGTGCCTATTGCCGTGCTGGGCGATGCCGAGGAGTTTATACTCGAGCTGCAGGTGGATGAATACGACATTGCCCGTGTGAAGCCCGGACAGCAGGTGCTGCTCAACCTAGACAGCTACCGGGGACAGGTGTTTGAGGGGCGTATCACCAAAATAAACCCGGCTATGAATGAGCGTACCCGCTCCTTTACCGTGGAGGCCGAATTTGTGACCATGCCCGATGCGCTCTACCCCAACCTCACCACAGAGGCGAACATCGTCATTCAAGCTAAAAAGGATGCCCTCACCATACCCCGCGACTACCTGGTGGACGGCGCCTATGTGCTGAAAAGCAAAGACGAGCGGGTGCCGGTGAAGACTGGCCTGAAAGACTACCAGAAGGTGGAGATAGTGGAAGGTTTGTCCAGAGAAGATGTGATTGTGAAGCCGTAGCGATGAATTTCAGACTGATATTCAGTATTGCAAAATCCTTGTTGCTGGCCCGCTGGCGGCAGACGCTGGTGGCAGCCGTGGGTGTGACCTTCAGCATTGCCATGTTCGTGACGCTGCTCGGTTTTATGAACGGTCTCAACGACATGCTCGACAGCCTGATCCTGAACGTACCCCGCATGTGCGGCTCTACAACGAGATAAAACCCAGCGAGAATCAGCCGGTGAATGAAGTCGACCAATACAAAAACTCCTACAATTTTATCAGTTCAGTGAAGGCAGGCATCACCCGGCAAGAGATCTATAACAGCGGCCCTATCCTGCAGACTGTGAAAGCTGATGAGCGGGTGCTTGGCGCTACTCCCAAGCTGCTGGCCCAAGTCTTTTACAATGAAGGCACCATTGATATCACCGGCGTGATCAACGGGATAGATGTGGAGGAGGAAAGCCGCCTGTTCAATTTTCAGGAATACGTAACATCCGGCGATGCCATCGATGCAAAGAACGTAGCCAATAGTATCATACTCGGCAAAGGTCTGGCAGAAATACTGGTAGCCGATATAGGCGATGTAGTGCAGGTAACCACGGCACAGGGGGAGCGATTTCCGCTGAAGGTGGTAGGCTATTTCCAGTCAGGTATACAGGAGATCGACAAGGTACAGAGCTATGCCTCCATCGCTACTACTCAAAAGCTGCTGGGGAAGCCTGCCAACTACATGACCGACATCCAGGTGAAGCTGCATGATCTGGAGCAGGCTCCGGTCGTGGCCCGCGAGTATGCGCAGCTTTTTAAGGTTGATGCCGAGGACATACAGACCGCGAACGCCCAGTTCGAAACAGGCAGCAACGTACGCTCGCTCATATCCTATGCCGTGGGTGTGACGCTGCTGATCGTGGCGGGCTTTGGCATTTTCAATATCCTCAACATGATGATCTATGAGAAGATGGACTCCATTGCCATACTCAAGGCCACTGGCTTTTCTGGTCGGGATGTGAACCTGGTTTTCCTGGTCATTGCTATGAGCATCGGCTTTTTCGGCGGTATGATGGGGCTACTGTTCGGCTTTATTTTCTCCGCCATCATCGACAGCATCCCCTTCAACACCTCCGCATTGCCTACCATCGAAACGTACCCGGTTAACTACGATCTGATCTACTATTTCATTGGTGGGTCTTTCTCGCTAATCACGACGTACTTTGCCGGTTTCTTCCCGGCCCGCAAGGCAAGCAAGGTAGACCCGGTTGAGATCATCAGAGGCAAATAAGAGGCATGAAAGGCAGAGACGAAAACATGCAGGAAGTCATACTTGAAGCGCGACACGTCAACAAGGCGTTTCATGACCCTGTGACGGTGCAGGTGCTGCGCGATATCACTTTTACAATAAATAAAGGAGAGTTTGTGTCGGTAATCGGAAAGTCGGGCTGCGGCAAGTCCACGCTGCTCTACATCCTTTCCACCATGGATACCGACTATACCGGCGAGTTGTACATAGACAATGAACTGATGTCAGGCCGCCCGGACCCCGAACTGGCCCGTATCCGAAACGAGAAGATTGGCTTCGTTTTCCAGTTTCACTACCTGCTCAACGAGTTCACGGTGCTGCGCAATGTCATGCTGCCTGGGCTGAAACTGGGCAGGTATAGCGAGCAGGAGGTAGAGCACCGCGCCATGGAGCGGCTCAAAATGCTGGGTATAGACCAACTTGCCAAACAGTCGGCCTACCGCATTTCAGGAGGGGAGAAGCAGCGGGTGGCCATTGCCCGGGCTCTCATCAACGACCCCATATCATCATGGGGGACGAGCCTACCGGTAACCTCGACAAGCGTAACAGCGACATCGTTTTCAATATCTTCAAGGAGCTTACCGAGGAGCACAACCAAACCCTGCTCATCGTGACCCACGACCCGGAATTTGCCGAAAATACACACCGTATCATCGAAATGGAGGACGGGCGGATTATCCGGAGTTAAGAAAACAGGTCAGAGCAATAGCCTATTTGTGAGTTTCTGCATGATTATGCTGAAATTCGCTCCCATATATATTACCTAAGCCTTATATATTTCGTATGAAGAATCTATGGTTCTTTAGGCTGTTAACACCCTTATGTTAAATTAATTATGAACAAAATGCTGGAGCAGCTTTTCAAAGTTGCTGGTAAAGAGAAAAGAACCATTATTGGCCTGATGTCAGGCACTTCCTTGGACGGCCTCGATATTGCACTCTGTGAGTTTGAGGGAAATGGTACTCAAACCCGCATGAAGCTGCGTGAATTTGTAACCATGCCCTACGATGAAACTTTTAAGCGGGAAGTAAAGGCAGTCTTTTCTAAAAGGGAAGTTGACCTGGAGCGGGTTTGCCTGCTGAACGCCTACATCGGGCGCTTCCACGCCGACCTCATCAACAAAAGCCTGCAGACGTGGGGAGTGGAATCTGCTGATGTGGATGTGATTGCCAGTCATGGACAAACCATTTACCACGCACCAGCTTCGCTGCATGGTGTAGCAGGCATGCCAGATGCGACACTCCAGATTGGCGATGGCGATCATATTGCGATGGGTACAGGCATCATCACCCTGAGCGACTTCCGGCAGAAGCATGTGGCGGCAGGGGGCGAGGGCGCACCACTGGCGGTGTACGGAGACTACCTGCTCTTCTCGGAACAGGACCAGAACCGGATCATGCTCAACATAGGGGGTATAGCCAACTTCACGTTTCTGCCAGGCGACCTCGATACGAGCCGTATCTTCTCGACCGATGTAGGACCTGGCAATACGCTGATGGACGCTTATGTGCAGCAGCAGTTTCCCGGCACCTACTACGACGCCGATTCCGCCATCGCATTGAAAGGTACCTATAACCAGGCGCTGGTGGCATCTCTCCTTTACCATCCCTTCTTTGAGCAGGACTTTCCTAAAACGACCGGCCCCGAACTGTTCAACCTGTCATACCTGGCAGAGGCACAGCGCAGATCCGATACGGAGCACCTGTCCCCGGAAGATGTGATGGCGAGCCTGAACCGGTTTTCGGCAGTGGCCATCAGCGGGGCACTGACACGTTCACTTGGTGATTCTGACTTTGAAATTTTCCTGAGTGGCGGCGGTATGCACAATCCACTGCTTATACAGAACATAAAGGCGCTTTTGCCAGGTGCTACTGTGCGCGACACAGCCGAGCTTGGCGTATCGCCGGATGCAAAAGAAGCGGTGCTGTTTGCCACCCTGGCCAACGAGTGCCTGGTGGGAGAGCCTATTGAGTTCGGTCCAGGTAAGAGGCGGGTGCCTTCTGTACTGATGGGGAAAATCAGTTTGCCGGAGTAAATTCTGAACATCAATACATCATAATTATACACAGTACAAAATAAGAGGCACTATGAGAAAAATTTACATGATTGGGAGGGTCTCCGGAAAGGCTATCCTGCTGTGTTTCCTCCTGTTGGTTGCTGCCTGTCAGCTGGCCATCGCCCAGGGTGCACGCTACACCATTACGGGTACCGTAACCGATGCCCGCACCAAGTCACCGCTGCCAGGCGTGGTGGTAAAGTTCCAGAACAACAACATCGCCACGGCCACCGATGTGAACGGGGAATACAACCTGCCAGCAGCGCTACCCCCGGGTAGTTATCAGCTCACGTTCTCGTTCATAGGTTTCAGGCCGGAAGTACGCCCCATTACCCTGGGCGATCAGCAAACGGTGCAGGTAGACGTGCAGATTCGGGAGGATATTGTGGGTTTGGATGAAGTAGTAGTGACAGGAACATCAGTAGCAACCAGCAAAAAGCAGCTGGGCAATGCCATCTCCACCGTCTCTGCTGCCTCACTCGAAAACAGCGTGGCCACTTCCGTAGACCAGGCCCTGGCAGGTAAGGTGGCCGGTGCGCAGATCAGTCAGAACTCCGGTAACCCGGCCGGTGGTATTTCCGTGCGACTGCGGGGTACCAGTACTGTGGTAGTTCCGGTGACCCGCTTTACATTGTGGACGGGGTGATCATCAACAACAGCTCACCCGAGCTGATTGACCTGGGAGGGTATGCGCAGAACAGATTGGTGGATATTAACCCAAATGATATTGAGCGGATTGAGATCATAAAAGGCGCAGCAGCTGCTGCTATATACGGTTCAAGGGCCAGCAACGGGGTGGTGCAGATCTTTACCAAACGCGGTGTGGAGGGTGCCCCTAAAATTGCGGTTTCCACCCAGTTTCGTGTAAATGAAGTGCGCAAGACGCTCGATTACAACCAGTACCCTTTCCGCTTTGTCAACAACATCGCCTCAGACCTCACCCAGGAGCCTGTTACGCGATACGACTTCCAGGACATGATTTTCAGGACAGCCTTCGGTACTGAAAACAATGTGTCGCTTTCAGGGGGTAGTGCAAATACCCAGTACTTTATGAGCGGCAATTTCCTGAGTAACCAAGGTATCATTGACAACACTTCCTTTAAGCGGGGAGGTGCCCGCTTGCGCCTTGACCAGACGGTGAATAACTGGGTGTCCGTTTCCTTAGGAGCCAATTACATACTCAGTGACAGCGAAGAGATTCCGAACGGTGGTCTGCTCGAAACGTATGGTGCACTGACCGGATTTATTTTCAGTAATAACTTTATCAATCCAGAGCCGGTAAATGGGATTTACCCTTCGACGGCACCAACTGCCATTCTGCGCCGCACCAATCCACTTGAAGCGATCAACCGCTTTGATTTCGGACAACGCACCAGCCGCTTTATTGGTGACTTTCAGCTGAACCTAACCCCGGCCAATGGCTTGAATATTAATTATGTAATTGGATACGATAACTCCACTCAGATTGCGACGGGCTTCATACCAGTTGGCAACACGACCCCATCCTACGATGCGGGCTACTCTCGCCGTGCCGACCGCACTTCATATCTGCTCAACAATGACCTGAATGTATCTTACCGTACCTTACTGACCGATTGGCTGGAGTCAACGACAGGTATAGGCGGTACGGTGCAAACCGAACAACACTACACGACAGCTATAACAGGCACTCAACTCGGACCTATTGCCCGCACCAGTACAAGCGGCGCAACTGTGGTTTCAAATGATAGCCGGGTGGACCTCAACATCATGGGCTTTTTTGCGCAGCAGACTTTTGGCATCGGCGACCGTTTCTTCCTGACGGGTGCTGGCCGCTACGACGTATCCTCTGCGTTCGGAGAAGAAGACCGGTGGCAGTTTTACCCAAAACTGAGCGGAAGTTACCTCGTTTCGAATGAGAGTTTCTGGCAGGGGCTCAGTGACATTATACCCATTTTCAAATTGCGGGCCTCCTACGGACAGGCAGGTAACCTGACAGCCATAGGCGCTTATGAGCGCTATACCAATTACAACCCTGTTTCATTGCCTGGTCTTCCCGGCGTGATCCCATCCACACTCTTAGGTAACACAGGTATAAAACCAGAGCGGCAGGTCGAAACAGAATTCGGCGCGATATGAGTTTTCTGGATGGCAGACTAGGGCTGGAGTTTTCTGTCTATAAAAAAGATGTGAAAGACCTGCTGCTATTCATCGGGTTGACGCCTTCTTCCGGTTTCCTTAACCAATACGCTAACATTGGCACAATGACGAACAGAGGCTTTGAACTGATGCTCACAGGCGCACCTGTTCAGACGGAGCGTGTACGCTGGACCTCGACTTTGATCTACTCCCGCAACCGAAACGAAGTGAACGATATACCTGGTGGTGTGTTGCCATTCCCGGGTGGTTTCGGGCAGGTGGCGGCTGTTGACGGTTATCCGCTTGGTTCATTTTACAGCACCTATTTCGCCCGAAATCCGGATGGCACGCTGCTGCTGACCCCCACCGGTCTGCCACAGCCTGAGCGTGCAGGACGCAACCCCGAAAACGGGCAGCCCATCGGCGCCACAGTGCCAAAAGTGATCGGTGACCCTAACCCCGACTGGACAGGCTCGTGGGTGAACGACATCTCAGTGGGTGAGCGCCTGTCATTCCGCACCCAGTTTGATGCGGTTTACGGTTTCGATGTGTTCAACTTCACGCGCCGTGTAGGTGAGCGAGACCTGTATGGCGGACTGGCTGGTTATGAGCCGGAGCTAAGAGGAGAAGTGCCGAAAGGAACCTCTGCTGCGCTGTTCGGGATATTTGAGAATTACATTGAAGACGGCTCCTTTATCAAGTTGAGAGAGGTATCAGTGGCTTATAGCTTCAAGCCAGCTTTCCTGGGAGGTAATAACGTGCGGCTCAGCCTGGCTGGGCGTAACCTGTTCTCGATTGACGACTACAGTGGCTATGACCCGGAGATAAATGCCGCCGGTCAGACCAACGCCGTGAGGGGCTTTGACTTCGTGGAGGTACCGATCCCCAGAACCTACGCCCTGGGACTCAACTTTACCTTCTAATTCTTCTTCAACCTAATGAAAAACAACATGAAAAATATAGTTTCATACTTAAAAGCAGGTTTGCTCTCGGGTTGCCTGCTGCTGTCGAGCGGTTGTGAGCTGGATATACCCAACCCCAATGCTGCCAGCGACATCGAAGTACTAAACTCCCGCGAAGGTATTATCGCCCTTAGTGTAGGGGTGCGTCAGTTTTACTCAACATCAGGGTTAGAAGCCGCTTTGCTCTACCCGGGCGTGACGGGGCGTGAAATGAAAGGGGTGGCCACTTTTACAAACGTGCTGGAATTGGAAGCGGGTGGATCTGACCTGCCAACATTCAATGGCAACGTACTGGGACTCTGGTCACGCATGCAGCGTGTGATGGTGATGAGTGAGCAGATACTGGAGAACGCTCCCAATATACCAACCTGACAGGAGGGACGCTGAGCGGGGTGATGGCGCATGCGCACCTGTTCAATGCCATGGCGCTCGGCAACCTGGCTATCGCATTTGAGCAGGCGAACCTGGAAACCAGCCGTACTGATAGAGTAACCTTCAACTCGAGAGCTGAGGTATTGGCAGCCGCCATCGCGCACCTGAACGAAGGCATCGCCCTGATAGAGGCTACGCCCATCTCACAGGAATTTACGACGCAGGTCACAGGTCCTGCTTTCAACCTCCGTAATACGCTCTACGCTTATAATGCCCGCTATAATCTTTATGCGGGCAATTACGAAGCAGCTATTTCTAATGCCGATAAAGTGGACCTGACAGTCCGTTCTGAGTTTGTGTACAGCACGCTGAGCCCGAATCCAATCTACAATACTGTCTTTGTCCTCGCCTATTTCAGACCACGTGATCAATTTGGTTTGCCCGATGCACTGTTTGAGGAAGGGGATGATCGGTACCCGTTTTACATGACAGAGCCGGGTGCTGATGTGTTAGGAGACCGGGTGATGACCCTGGCAGGTTTTTTCAACACGCAAACTTCCAGCATTCCGGTATACCTGCCAGACGAGATGAAGCTGATCAAAGCTGAAGCGCTCCTGCGCAACAATGGTTCTCTGGACGAAGCGCTTGCACTGATCAACCAAGTAAGGACACAGACGTCGGGTGATCCTTTTAATGTGCATGCCGGCTTGCCTGCCTACAGTGGTCCCGTGACGAGAGAGGCACTGCTGCTGGAGGTATACAAGCAGCGGTCAGCAGAGCTATACCTAAGCGGACAGAAGTGGGAGGACAGCCGCCGTTTCGACCGGCCGGGGCCACCTGATAACCTGGCGGAACGCAACCGCAATTTCTACCCGTATCCGGATCAGGAGCGTCGCAACAACCCGAACACACCGAACGATCCTGCTATTTAAAGCATTGCGCTATACCTGTTTGTGATAAAACAAAAAAACCTCTACTGTTGCAGCAGTAGAGGTTTTTTAATGGACTAATGTCTGTATTTAAGACTTATGCTGCTGGATCAACTCCTCCTCAATGGCAGGGCTCAGCACCAACACGAGGTGTTCGGCAAAGGCGGCATTTTCGATTTGCTTGTCACTCATCAATGCGATCAACCCAACCGGCTCGCTGTCCTCTGACAGGAAAATGCTGCCCAGGTAGCTCTCGATGTTTAACTCCTGCAGCTCCATGTCATGCGGAAAGTAGCGCTGTACGTTATTGGGATAATAGCAGAAACGCTGGGTCATGACAGCATCGCAAGGAGTGTATTGCAGGGGGTAGGTGATATTGGGCTGCTGCTCCCCATTTTTGAGAAATACGTTTGTTATGACATGATTGCCATCAAAACTTAAGCTGCCGATCAGCACATACTGTACCTGTGTGTACGCTGCAATAAAGTCTGCGGCCTGCTGCAGGAAAGACTCGTCGCGCGGCTGCGTGGTAAGCGAGATAGCGGATTCCAGTATCCGGTGCTCATCTTCCCCAAGCGCATAATTCCAATGATGCACGAATCTGTATTCCATCGCACAAAGTAAAAAAGTAATAATTTACAAATTTATACATTTATACGATATCAGTCCAGTAAGTTAAATATCAATTTGCTAAGTACTTGTGTTGATGTATGAATAAGGTAATCTGGCCTAAGTATTAGATTTTTACATTGTTATGTATTCGCTCCGTAAACACTAACTTTGCAATCACATTATGATTTTCGGGTAAATCATCACGCAGTCAGGAATGAAAAGAACGCTTCTCAATAGATCTGGTAGTAAAGTTATATTTTTCTTTTTCGCGCTGGTATTCAGCAGTCAGGCAATGGCGCAGGTAAACTACAAGGGCGGCTCCAATGTGCAGCTACTCTATGGCCGGGACCTGAATCAGTCCGGGCAGCTCGCTACCGTCACACTGGAACACTTTGGTGATCTGGGTGCTTTGGAGCAGTTTGGATTTGCCGATCTCTTCAATGATGCCAGCCTGGCCGCCCCAAACCTATACCTGGAGTGGTATCCTAAACTGAGTCTGAGCCGTGCCTCCGGGCGTACTATAGGTATGGGCCCGATTAGCGATGTGCTGGTAGGGGGCGGTATCAACGTGCTGTTCGGTGGTGATGAGGATTTCTTTGTCTACACGGCAGGACCGGCTTTTAAATTCCGTTTGCCCGGCCAGGGACTGTTGCAACTGGAAACCTACTATTACAAACAGCATGGAAGTGAGTACAGCGGTACGTACCAGTTCACACCCAGCTGGGACATTCCTATCCCGCTTTCAGAGCGTCTGCGCTTCCGCTTCCGGGGTTTCATGGATTTTATCGGCGACCGCGGACCGGGCACCACACAGTACCTGACGCAACCACAGCTGCATGTGGACTTAGGCAATTTCTGGGACAAACCCGGCAAGGTATACGTCGGCTCGGAGTGGCGTTACTGGCGCAATGTGGTAGGTATAGCGGGACTCAACGAGTCGATCCTGCAGGCGAATGTTCTGTTTGCTTTATAAGAGCTTGATTAATTACCGCTTTGACAGCGCCTTCAAATAGGGCGCTGTTTTGCTTTCTTTTGATTTGGCGATAAGGGCAGGAGGCCCTGCTGCGACAATATTGCCACCTTCTTCACCGGCACCCGGCCCAATGTCAATCACCCAGTCACTGGCAGCTACTACCCGCATGTCGTGTTCTACCACAATAACTGTGTTGCCGGCATCTACCAAATAGTGGAGCTGGGTCATCAGCTTGTCAACATCAGCTGGGTGCAGACCGGTAGTCGGTTCGTCCAGAATGTACAGGGTGTTGCCACGCTGAGAGCGCTGCAGTTCGGTGGCCAGTTTGATGCGCTGCGCCTCCCCACCCGATAGCTCAGTGGCAGGCTGTCCGAGTCGCAGGTAGCCCAGCCCCACCTCTCGGAGCATGGTAAGCGCACGGTGCACAACCGGCTCTTCATCAAAAAACTCCCAGGCCGCGTCCACCGTCATATCCAGTACCTCGGCGATGTTCTTGTCGCGGTAAGTCACTTCTAGGGTTTGGGCATTGTAACGGGCGCCGTGGCAAACGGGGCAGGGGGCGTATACGCTCGGCAGAAAGAGCAGCTCCACCATCACGAACCCTTCGCCCTGGCAATTCTCGCAGCGTCCTTTGGCTACGTTAAAAGAGAAGCGCCCGGCATCGTAGCGGCGCTTTTTGGCCAGCGGCGTACTGGCGAAAAGCTTACGGACATGATCAAACAAGCCGGTATAAGTGGCCATGTTGGAACGGGGTGTTCTGCCGATCGGCTTCTGGTCGACGCGCACCAGCCGTTTGATCTCCTCCATACCTGCTGTGATATGGCCTCCGGTCGTAACAGGTATGTCACGCTCTAATTCGTTTCCTTCCTCTTCCTCTACAGGGAGCTGATGCCCCAGATGAGCGGCCACCAGTTCCACCAGCACCTGACTCACCAGGCTGGACTTGCCTGAACCTGATACGCCGGTCACAGCTGTGAATACCCCAAGCGGAAATTCAGCAGATAGACTGTGCAGGTTGTTGCGGCTCACATCGCTAAGTTTCAGCCAGCCTTTTGGAACACGCGGATCGGAGTTGAATCCTTTTGCTTCTCTAAATAAATACTCGCCTGTACGGGATGCTTCTACCTGCCGCAAACCTTCAGTCGGGCCACTGTACAGGATCTCTCCACCTTTCTCTCCGGCAGCAGGCCCTACATCCACAATCCAGTCGGCATGGCGGATCACGGCCAGGTCATGCTCGACGATAAACAGTGAATTCCCTGCCTTTTTGAGTCCATCGAGGGCGCGGAGCAGCGCTACTTTGTCAGCGGGGTGCAGGCCAGCGGAAGGTTCGTCGAGCACATAGACCACGCCGAAGAGGTGCGAGTAAAGCTGCGTGGCCAGACGCAGGCGCTGCAGTTCGCCCGGGGAGAGGGTAGGGGTGCTGCGCTCCAGTGACAAATAGCCCAAACCCAGGTCGAGCAGCACTTCGATGCGGGCACAGAGGTCATCCGCAATGCGCTTGGCTACGATGGCCTGCTCCGGATGCTCAGTTTCCGTACGGGCATGCCCCGGCTCGGTACCCTGCGCAAAAGGCTTCAGCACAGCCTGCACTCTTTTCAGCGGCAGCCGTGAAAGCTCTGTGATATCATAGCCGGCAAACTTGACCGACAAAGACTCCGGCCGCAGGCGCTTGCCCTGACAGGTGGGGCAGTCGGTGCTGAGCATGTACTGCATCACCCGCTTTTTCATGAGCGGGCTGTTGGTGTTGGCAAAGGTGTGGAACACGTGCCGGCGGGCGCTGCTGAAGGTGCCCATGTAGTTGGGCTCTTCCTTGCGCTTGAGGGCGCGGCGTGTCTCTTCGGGGGTATAGCCAGGGTATACCGGCACGACAGGCTGCTCGTCTGTGAACAGAATCCAGTCGCGGTCTTTCTGCGGCAGCTCACGCCAGGGCTTGTCCACATCGAAACCCATCGTTACCAGGATGTCGCGCTGGTTCTGTCCGCCCCAGGCAGTGGGCCATGCAGCGATCGCCCGCTCCCGAATGGTAAGGGAGTCATCCGGCACCATCGATTTTTCGGTGACATCATACATTCGCCCCAGTCCGTGGCAGGTAGGACAGGCGCCCTCGGCAGTGTTGGGAGAGAAAGCTTCGGCATAAATAATGGACTGTCCCTCCGGGTAGTCGCCGGCCCGGGAGTAGAGCATGCGCAGCAGGTTGGAGAGTGTGGTGACGCTGCCGACCGAGGAACGGGTAGTGGGCGTGCCGCGTTGCTGCTGCAGGGCCACGGCAGGGGGAAGCCCGTCAATAGCGTCCACTTCGGGCACAGCCATCTGGTGAAACAGGCGGCGGGCATAGGGTGAAACCGATTCCAGGTAGCGACGCTGCGCTTCGGCATAGAGTGTCCCAAAGGCCAGACTCGACTTACCAGAACCTGATACGCCGGTAAAAACAACCAGTGCATCACGAGGTATCGACAGGTTGATATTCTTGAGGTTGTGCTCCCGCGCTCCCCGTACTTCCACAAATCCTTTAAACTGTCTGCTTGTGCCCTGGTTTTGTTTGTCTGAAATCATACGCCTTTGTGAATCACTTTGCTGCGAAGGTATAGCTTCTTAGCGCAATTGAAAATGATTGAGTGTACGGAGGATTTGGTTTTATGATAAGGTATAGCCGCTTCACAAAATACGGCGATATAGCAATTCTGAATAGATTGTGATTAATATAACTTATTGATAAACAGTTAGGTATAAATTAGTTGAATCATTTGATTTATTACACAAAATCCAGTTCATACACCAAACCATCTACATCATGAAAACACTAAAATGCAGGGATGTCGGTTTTGACTGCAATGCCGAGATAAAAGCGAACAGCGAACAGGAAGTGCTGGCACAGGCCGGAAAACATGCACACGATGTGCATCACGTGGATGTGACGCCCGAAATGGCCGAGCAGATTAAAACCAAGATCAGGGATGACGGTCAGCGGTAAGTCCAGCTCCAGATCACCATTTTTCAGTAAGGAGTGGCACAGGCATTGGTCTGTGCCATTTTTGTGTTGAAGAGCAAAATGAAAACAAGCTTTGCAGCCTTTTTAAGCCTGTTGTATAATAGTATAGGTATATAGGTATTTCTTTTAAAAATCCAATTATCGTAACCATTAAGGTATAGAGTAGTATTTATTTAAACATAATTCAGAAGCCTGTACAGGCGGAAGAGAAACACAATTTGAATACAAACTGAAAACAAACTTATGCTGGCAATGAACTATCGCGGGCCGCAACGGGTCCGCATTGACGAAAAACCAGAGCCCAAGATTCTGCATCCCCAGGATGCCATTGTGCGCGTGACGCGCTCATGCATCTGCGGCTCTGACCTCCACCTCTACAATGGCAACGTACCCGATACCCGTGTGGGTATGACCTTCGGACACGAATTTATAGGCGAAGTAACTGAGATCGGCTCTGAAGTGCAGAAGCTGAAAGTAGGCGACATGGTGATCGTGCCCTTTAACATCGCCTGTGGCAAATGTCATTTCTGTAAGCAGGGCCTGTTCGGCAACTGCCACGAATCCAACTCGCAGGCGACCGCTGTAGGTGGTATCTTTGGTTACTCACACACAGCAGGTGGTTATGACGGCGGACAGGCCGAGTATGTGCGCGTACCCTATGCAGATGTAGGGCCAACTGTTATACCTCCAGGGATGGATCCGGACGATGCCGTGCTGCTGACCGACGTGGTGCCTACTGGTTACCAGGCTGCTGAAATGGGCGGCATTCAGAAAGGCGACACAGTGGTCATCTTTGGCGCTGGCCCAATTGGCATCATGGCCGCACGCTGCTCCTGGCTATTTGGAGCTGGCCGTGTGATCGTGATCGACAAACTGGAATACCGACTGGAGTTTGTGCGCAACTACGCCAACTGCGAGGCTTACAATTATGAAGAGATGGATGATCCGGTGGTGTTCGTTAAGAAGACCACGGACTGGATGGGAGCAGATGTATGCATCGATGCCGTTGGTGCAGAAGCAAGCGGTAACCTGATGCAGACAATCACAGGTCGCAAACTGCTTTTACAAGCAGGCTCTGCTACCGCAGTTCACTGGGCTGTGAACTCGCTCAAGAAAGGTGGTATCTTGTCAATTGTCGGAGTGTATGGCCCTACGGATAACCTCGTGCCGATCGGTAATGTGGTGAACAAAGGCATCACGATTCGGGCAAACCAGGCCTCTGTGAAACGCCTGCTGCCGAAGCTGATCGACCATGTACAGAATGGCGTTATCAACCCGAAACCACTGATCACACACCGTGTACCACTGGAGGACGTGGCCGATGCTTACCACATTTTCTCAGAGAAACTGGATAATTGCATTAAGCCTGTACTTATTCCACCATCAGCCAGATAGAAAGGAGACAATCATGGAAAATAAGACACCAAAAGACTATTCACATATAAAAAACTGGGGCATAGATGCCGATCCGAAAAACGATCCGACCTACCCCATGAAACACCGCACCGACGCGGAGCAGGAAGGCTACAGCTGGGATCGTCCGACACAGCAGGACATCAACATCGAAGTGCTGCATTCTAACGAGCGCCCTAACGTGACAGCCGTTTTCGGCACTTCCATGCCACCAAGCGGCCTCAGCGGTATGATCCGGCGCTTTGCCTTCAAGCATAGCGAGAACAGCTACCTGCACTGGCTGCCACTGCTGATGGCAGACCGCGTGAACGTGGTAGAAGGCGTGATCGAGGACTTTGCAGGTGGCAAGGTGCCTAACATATTTGCCGAAAAAGGATGGAAGGCTGACTGGGAACACAACCGCAGCGGCCTGATCCAGAAAGTAGGGGTGCTGGCACTGGTTACGACCGCTGCCGTCGTGCTACTTACGCGCAAAAAGGATTAGCTGAAGGGTTAGACAATAGCCAAGAGGAAAGGCAGCTGCCGCATGGTAGCTGCCTTTCGTGTTTTAGCCGGTAACCGGAAGCTGCACCTTCCCGAGCGCATCGATAATCTCTGCTGCTTTGTCCGGACTGTACTGGCTGCGGATCGCGTCTTCGTTTATGACAAAAGCGGGAGCAGCCGGGTCTCCGTCAATGGTATAGATCGTGCCTGTCAGTTGTTCAGCATCATGGCTCGTTTCCTGCACAACCTGACTGATAAGTGACTTGGCACGAGAGTCAAAGGCTGTCCAGATGAGCCGCTCCGTATCTTTCCCAACTTTGAACTTGTCCGGAAACCGGCTTTGCGCTTCCTCTTCAATTGCTTGCGGGTCTAATTCATTTATTTCGCATATCTGCTCGAACACAGCCATGTCTCTGTTGATCTGATCTTCCATGGTTTTCTTTTGTCTATTGGTCTGCTTACGTAAAGGAACCATTAAGAGTCGGAGCCTGAAGGTATGTGAGTGCGACAGAATGCACTCTAGTCCCATTCGATGATATCGTCATCCTCTTCATCTTCCTCAAAGTATAGTTCGTCAGCGCTCATCTCGTCTTCTTCCCAATCATCGGTTATGTATACCTCGTCCACCAATGCATCGGCTGTATCCTCCGCTTCTTCTGTCATGCTGTCGTCCGCATGGTGCTGCAGGAAATCACGCAGCACAGGTACAGCCTCAAAGCCTGCCTCGGTGAGCGGGATCAGTTCGCCGCGCTGCAGAAAGCGGTTGGCGTCGAGCAGCACTTCGTAAATGGGCGTGTGGATGTGCTTCGGAATTTTGAAAAGCCGCTGATCACGCTTGTCGAATGGCGTTGGAACAGCGGAGGTATACAGGTAAGGGAGCAGGGTCTTGGAACAGCTGATGGCGATGCGATCGATGCGATGCTGTTGAAAATACTCCTGCAGGCGGCTGTTGATATTCTCAAAAAACTCAGCGGTTTCGCCCAGCCGCACCCGTGAGCCAGCCCTAGACTTACCTTTGGTCTTGAGGTATTTGATCTGGCTTTTGCCTTGCTTTTTGCGCACCATGTATGAGCGGAAAACCTTGTGGTTGAGGCAGCGCCCGTTCTCAAAATAACCCATGGCACAGTTACCCGCCTGAATCAGCAGCATCACATAGTGCACCTGCCCGGCTTCGGCTATACCTGTGCCGGCTTCAGCATAAGGCACCGGGATCGGCAGCCGAAACTGGGCCTGCGCCATACCCGCACCATCCAGTATGGTCAGCCGGTGCCTGTCACGGTCGTACTCTGTGCTGATTTCGGATGTATGGATGACCTGGAGGAGTTCGGCGGCTTTGTCGCGGGGCAGAAATCGGTTAGTAGGCATAAAACGGAGCGGCTTTGATATGCAAATTAACGCAATTTCCGGCCCTTCGGCTACCTTCTTGTTCAGCCTGTTCAACAGCCTCCGTACCAGGCATCCGGCAGACGACTCGGATAGGGATAGGTTAGGCCAGGTGGTGGAGGCCGGTGTGTCTGCGCTTTCTTGTAAGTCTGAATACATCCCTTTTGGTTCTTTACCGTTAAGGGTAAATCTAAAATTAGAGACTCATGGCACGGAATATAGATATAACAGTATCACCTGAGAAAACAGACAGGCTGCTGGCCGATCTTCAGGAAATAGACGGACTGGTGAGCATGCGGCTACAGAAAGGGGTGTCGATCAGCCCGCCGGGGGATGTGGTTTCGGCCACGGTTACCTCCCGGTCCCTGCAGGAGGTGATGCGCCTGCTCGACCGCTATGAGCTGGGTAAGCCTGCAGGTGTGTCAACCATGAGCAGTGAGCCCGACAGTTTAGTGGACGCCAAAAAATCGAAGGAGCTGGACCGCGACTGGGTGGAGGCCAGCTGGGAAGAAATGGAGACCATTATCAGTAAAGACAGCAACGCCAATACGATCCTGCTGTTTCTGGTGTGCGCATCAGGTATACTGGCGGCGGTGGGCATTGCCACCAATGCGATTCACGTAGTGATTGGGGGGATGCTGGTGGCGCCGGGTTTTATGCCGCTGATGCGCATGACGCTTGGCTGGACCTGCCAGTGCCAGATGGTATGGAAGAAGGGCCTGTGGGACTTTTTGCTGATCTACCTGATCCTGATCGTGTCGGCCGCCCTGACCTCGTTGCTGCTGCAGGCCCTTGGCTCAGACCCGTTACCGGGCAAGGCCGACTACTACCAGCTCTCGCAGCCACTCCTGAAGTACTGGACCACTGTTACGCCCACATCTGTCATCGCTTCGGCGGCGGCGAGTCTGGCGGGTGCCGTGCTGATTGCCACCAAGCGCTCCGTTTTCACGTCTGGCGTCATGATCGGCCTGGCGCTCGTACCTTCAGCATCCATCATCGGCATGGCACTGGTGGAAGGTGACGTTGAGACGATGGGGGCGGCTACCAAGCGCTGGCTGGTCGACATTGCCCTGATCCTTGGCATCTCATACCTGTTCTTCGCAGGTATAAAAGCGCTGCGACATAAGCGGCGCATCGCCATATAACTTATTCCCAGCCCCCGCCCAGGGAGCGGTAGAGATCGATCACAGCCATAAAGAGTTCTTTCCGGGCATTGGCTTTGCCCAGCTCAGCCTCCAGCACGTTGCCCTGTGCCGTGATCACCTCCAGGTAAGAAGCATAGCCTGCCATAAACAGATCGTTGGAAGTGCTGACGGCGTTTGTCAATACCTCCGCTTCCTGCTCCCGCAAGGTATAGGCCTGCCTGTAGTTCTCCAGTTTCTGCAGGTTGGTGGCCACTTCCTGGTAGCCGGTCAGAATGCTTTTCTGATAGGCGTGGAAAGCCTCCTGGTTAAGGGCTGCAGTGCGGTCAAAATCGGTGCGGATCTGGCGCTGTTGGAAAATGGGGGCAGTGAGACCACCCAAAAAGCCAAACACCAGTGACTGCGGCGTATTGAAAAGAGAGGGAAGGTGCCGGGTATGAAAACCGGCATATGGCGTGATGGTAAAAGCCGGCAGAAAAGCCGCACGGGCAGAGGCCACATCGGCTTTGGCTGCCACCAACTGCAGCTCAGCCTGGCGTATATCAGGGCGGCGGCGCAGCAGGTCGGAAGGCACACCGGCTTCTACCACCTCGGGCAGGTGCTGCTTCAGGATCGACTCACCCCGGGCAATGGGCTGCGGAAAGCGACCCAGGAGCAGGTTCAGCTGATTTTCAGTTTCCACGATCTGCTGCCGCTTTTCGAAGCCGCGGCTCTGGGTACGGAGCAGCTGCGCATGAAACTGCTGCACGGCCAGCTCGGTTGCCCGGCCACCGATCTTCTGTATCCGGATGATCTCCAGGGCATTTTCCTGCAGCTCAATGTTTCGCTCAATGGTTTCGAGTTCGTTGTCAAGGGCGAGCAGGTCGTAGTACAGCCGGGCCACCTCGGCTACCAGGGTGGTGGTAAGCAGGTGCTGCCCGTGTTCTGAGGCCATAAAACGGAGGTAAGCGGCTTTTTTCTGGTTCTTCAGGCGGCCCCACAGATTCACCTCCCAGGTGCTTTGCAAGCCCAGAAAATGATTCTGAGTTTGCGTAACGGTATTGCGGTCGCCGTAGATGGTGCCGTTGAGTTGGTTGTTGTAAATGTTGCCTGACCGGGCTCTGAAGCGGGCGTCGAGGGAGGGGAGCATCCGGCCGCTGGCGGCAACATAATTTGCCCTGGCCACTTCGATGCGCTGCACCGCCATCAACATATCCTGGTTGTTCTCGAGCGCCTGATCGATCAGCTGCACCAGATGCGGGTCATTGAAAAACTCTTTCCAGGAAATGTCGCCCAGGCTGGTGGAGTCGGTGCGCTCGTCAAAAGAGGCAGGCATGTCGGCCAGCGCAGGCAGCTCTGGTGGCGCAGCCACCTTGCAACTGCTGGTAAAAGCCAGTAGCAGGAAAATGAAAAAGTACTTATAGGTAGATGTTGTTGAAAACATAGTCAATAGCTTAGTTTTGAGAAACAGACATTTCCATTTCTTCTGTAACCGGATCCGGGAGTCGCTGCTTGTCCTTCTTCTTCGGCATCATGCTGGCGAACAACACATAGAGGCCCGGTATCAGGAAAACCCCCACAATGGTACCCACGATCATACCGCCGGCCGCTGCAGTACCGATCGACCTGTTGCCCAGGGCGCCGGCTCCTGTTGCCATGCAAAGCGGTATCAGACCGGCGGTAAAGGCGAAGGAGGTCATCAGCACGGGGCGTAGTCTGGCGGTAGCACCCTCTACCGCCGCCTGTAGCACGGACTTGCCTTCCTGCCGCCTTTGCACGGCAAACTCCACGATCAGAATGGCGTTTTTACCCAGCAGGCCAATGAGCATAATCAAGGCCACCTGCGCGTAAATATTGTTCTGCAGCCCCAGCACATAAAGGCCTGCAAAGGCGCCGAAAATACCGGCAGGCAGCGACAGGATGACCGGCAGTGGCAGCAGGAAGCTTTCGTACTGCGCGGCCAGGAGCAGGTACACAAAGGCAAGGCAGATCAGGAAGATGTAAATGGCCTGGTCGCCGGAGAGCACTTCCTGGCGGGTCATGCCATACCAGTCGTAGGTATAGCCGCGGGGCAGCGTTTCGGCCGCTACCCGTTCGATGGCGGCAATGGCGTCGCCGCTGCTGTAACCGGGTGCAGGGCCTCCCTTCACTTTGGCAGAGGTATACATGTTGTGGCGCGAGAGCTGTTCAGGTCCGTAGATGCGCTCCATGCTAATGAAAGTGGAGTAAGGGACCATCTCTCCCTGATCGTTCTTCACCTGCAACTTCAGCACGTCTTCCGGGCGGGTACGGTAGCGGGGATCTGCCTGCACCATCACATCATACATCTGCTCGAAGCGCACAAAATCCGATACATACAAGCCCCCGACCAAGGTCTGCAGCGTGTTCATGGCCTGCTTGATGGTGACGCCTTTTTTTGCTGCCATGTCCTGGTCCACATGGATCATGTACTGCGGAAAGTTCGGGTCAAACTCCGCACCGGCATAACTGATCTCCGGGGCTGCTTTCAAGGCGGCCACAAACTTTTTCGTCACCTCGTCCATGCGCTGCAGGTTGCCGCTGCCGGTGCGGTCGAGTACTTTCATCTGAAAACCACTCGAGTTACCAAAACCCGGTACGGTAGGGGGCATAAAGAACTCGATCTGTGCATCGGTAATATGCCGGGTCCTTTCCTCCAGCCTGCGGATCGTTTCGTGAATCGGTATGTCGCGTTTATTCCACTCCTTCAGGTTGACCATGGCCATGCCATAGGAGGCACCTGAAAGACCGGTGGAGAGGCTGTAGCCGGCCAGGGATGAGAAAGACTCCACTTCGTCCATACCTGAAACAGACTGGTTGATAAAATCAAGTGCCCGCTCAGTGCGCTCTACGGTGGCACCTGCCGGAGTGGTGATGTCGACATACACCACGCTCTGGTCCTCAACCGGAATAAAGCCTGTAGGTAAAATGCTGTTGATGCCCCAGGTCGCCGCAAAAAAGAACAGCAGCAGGGCCACCGTGATCAGCCTGCGCCCGGCCATGAACGAGATGCTGTTGCTATACTTCCGGGCGAAGGCATTGTAGGCATGGTTGAACCTACCAAAGAAGCGCTGCAACAGACTCTTTTTCTTCTTCTTTTCGTGATGTGTGTGGCGCAGCATAATGGCACAAAGAGCAGGAGTGAGGGTGAGGGCGTTTACACCTGATATCGCGATGGCGATGGCCAGCGTAAGCGAGAACTGGCGGTAGAAAATACCAACCGGCCCCGACATAAAAGCGACAGGTATAAACACGGCCGACATCACCAGCGTGATTGCGATGATGGCGCCGCCGATCTCCCGCATCGCAGCGAAAGTAGCCTCCCGTGGCGGCAGGCCTTCGGTTTCCATTTTGGCGTGCACCGCCTCCACCACCACAATGGCATTATCTACCACTATACCGATGGCCAGCACCAGCGCAAAGAGCGTGAGCAGATTGAGTGAGAAGCCCAGAAGGCCCATAAAGAAGAGCGTACCGATCAGGGCCACCGGGGCGGCCAGCGCAGGTATAAGCGTAGAGCGGAAATCCTGTAGGAAGAGAAACACGACCAGGAACACCAGCACGAAGGCTTCCAGCAGCGTCATCAACACATTTTTGATGGAGGCGTCGAGGAAGCGCGAAACATCATAGGTGATCTTGTAATCCATACCGGGCGGGAAGGTACTGCCCTTCAGCTCCACCATACGCTCCTTCACCCTATTGATCACGTCGCGGGCATTGGAGCCGGGCCGCTGTATGATCATGATGGAGGCGGCCGGTTGTCCGTCGGTCTTGGAGATACGGCCGTAGTTCAGGTTGCCCAGTTCCACATTGGCCACATCCCGGAGCCGGAGCACCGAGCCGTCTTCATTCGCCCGGATCACCAGCTTCTGGTACTGCTCGGGTTCGAAGAACTTGCCGGTATAGCGCAGCACATACTGCAGCATCTGGGGCGTTTTGCCGGAGCTTACCCCTACCTGGCCGGGAGCGGCCTCTATGTTCTGGTTCTGGATGGCCTGGATGACATCGTCGGTGGAGACTTTGTAGGCGGTCATGCGGTCGGGCTTGAGCCATACCCGCATCGAGTAATCCTTGGTGCTCATGATCTCTGCAAAGCCTACGCCATCCACCCGCCGCAGCTCCTGCAGAATGTTGAGGTCAGCGAAATTGTAGATGAACTTCTCGTCCAGCTCCGTGTCCTCGCTCGTGACGTCGATGTAGAGGAGCAGGCCTTCCACTTCTTTCTCGGTGCTCACACCCGCCTGCACGACTTCTTCGGGCAGGTCATTCACAACGGTCGACACGCGGTTCTGCACCTCTACGGCAGCCATGTCCGGGTCGGTACCCGACTCAAAATATACCTTGATACTGGACGTACCTCTGTTACTCGATACCGAAGACATGTAGGTCATGCCCGGCACCCCGTTTATCGCTTTCTCGAGCGGCGATGTAACCGTGTTGGCAACCACATTGGCATTGGCACCCCTGAACTTGGCACGCACCGAGACAGAGGGTGGGGCAATATCCGGGAAAAGCGCGATCGGTAAGGTATAGAAGGCCAGCACCCCCAGCAGTGTGATCAGCAGGGAGATAACCAGTGAGAGAATAGGTCTGCGTATAAAAATATCAAACATGTGATCGTGTTAAGTCTGTCTGTTCATCATTACAAGGTTCTGGCGATCAGGCTGTCCATCCCTACCAGTTTTGGCTTGATCTGCGTGCCGGGCTCCACGCTTTGTATACCTTCCAGCACGATCCGGTCGCCTGGCTTCAGGCCTGACTCTACAATGTAGAAGGAAGAGAAGCGGGTGCGGGGAACGAAGCTGCGCATGCTCACCTGGTTCAGGGAGTCGAGCAGGAATACATAGTTTTTGTCCTGTAGCTCAAACACGGCTTTCTGAGGCACCAGCACCGCGCCTTCCACTGCGTTGGAGAGCACGATGTTGCCGGTAGCGCCGTGCTTCAGGAGTTTATCCGGATTGGGGAAGCGGGCTCTGAAAGCGATGGAACCGGTGCCCGATTTGAATTCACTTTCCACTGTCTCGATCTTGCCCTTATGCAGGTAGGGAGTGCCGTCCGCAAGCACCAGTTTTACGCTGTTGCTGTTCCTGTTCGGATTGTCTTCTTTTGTTTTGATGTACTGCAGGTACTCGTTTTCCGAGACGTTGAAGTAGACAAAAATGGAGTTGATGTTGGAGGCCGTCGTGAGCAGGGTGCCCTGCTCGATCAGGCTGCCCATGCGGTGCGGGATGCGGTCGATGATGCCGTCGAAAGGAGCTTTGATGCTGGTATAGGACAGGCGGATGGAGGCGTTCTGGGCGGAGGAGCGTGCCGCTCTGATGCGGGAGTTGGCGGCCTCCAGTTTTGCCTGCGCCACGTCTATCTCTGTTTTGGAGACTATGTTCTTCTCTACCAGCAGCCGCAGTCTGTCTATCTCCAGCTTGACGCCTTTCGCCTCTGCCAGTGCGCTCTGCAGGTTGGCCTGGGCCTTGGCGAGTTCCTCCTTGTATTCATCATCGCTGATCTTAAACAGCAGCTGGCCTTTTTTTACTTCCTGTCCTTCGTCTACCAGCACCTTCTCCAGAAAGCCCGGCACGCGGGCCCGCAGATCCACATTCTGCACCGCCTGTATGTCTGCCACATACTCGTGGTGCAGCACAGTGTCTTTTGCGATGATCCGAATGACGGGCAGTTCCTGCTCAGCTTTTGTTTCGTCGGCCGCCTGGCTGTTGGCCGAACAGGCGGCCAGTATGCCGGCACTGATAATGGAGAGAAAATAAGATTTGACCTTGCGCGTATAATTCATGGTTTTTGACACGGTTTCCTTCTTGGCAGAGGAGGCCGCATCAAAACACAGTAGAGGTCAATCCAGGTGATAGGTGCTACCAGAGCGGTAAAAAAATCATATTGGAGCTTCGCAGGTATATGGTCAGGAGCTCGTGTGGTGGTAATATAATTTTGTTAAGTTCCGGATTGACATAATAAAATAATCAGCCAACCTCTTTATACCAGAAATATTAAAGAGATATTAAAATTAACGGCCATTTTGCCTCAAATGTTTACCTTTTTTAATATGTTCTCCTAAATGTATGATTTTCTGTTAAAAGCATGTTAATGGTATTAATTTTAGATGCGCCGGTTGTTTTGGGAGATGTGTGATCAGTAGCTTATACCTGTTTTATAATATCTTGATAAAGTGCCAGCAGGCTGGTAACCCCAGGTATAATTCTGCTAAACTTCATTTTGCTGATGGCCCATTCAAAAACCAACTGATATTTAATGAAATATAGTGCCAATTAGATGCTTCTTTCCGTATGACAGCATGAAGTGATAGAAAACAGACCGTGCTACACATGAGATGGA
Source organism: Pontibacter sp. BAB1700 (assembly GCF_000277005.1). Classification (NCBI taxonomy): domain Bacteria; kingdom Pseudomonadati; phylum Bacteroidota; class Cytophagia; order Cytophagales; family Hymenobacteraceae; genus Pontibacter; species Pontibacter sp. BAB1700. The sequence goes on from NZ_AKIS01000038.1 coordinate 24,719, forward strand.
CGATATGCCTGGTATTGCTCCTCTGTTCCTGCGCTACCCAGCGGCAGGACAGCGCTCCTGTCGCCTCTAAGCCAGGCCTTCCTAAATTATATGCCCCGGCTGTATATGCCAAACCTGATCTCGGTTCGCAACGGCTCCGAATAGAAACTGATCGAAATGGTATACTGAAAGAGCAGTTTGCAGGAGCGGAGCAGCCATTAGGAACAGATGCTTCCGCTCGCATAACAGGACCTTACCCTGTCTACAAGGAGATCTTCCGTACTCAAACTGTATACCTGACTGATACGGTTGCGCTTGACTCTCTACACCGTGAGTTGCAGATCGAGCAGCTGGCCAACCAGGCCATTCGCAAAAGATTGAAGTCTGCTGAAGGCGAGCGTGACTTCTGGCAGGAAAAGAATGAGCAGAAATTCTGGACCCTGATCGCCATGGCTGTCTTTGCCTTTCTTTACATCCTGTTCCGGCTGCTGGCTTCCCGTATCAAAGAAACCTGAGGCTTTGCTGCATAACCGTATACCGCTACCCTCGTTTAAAAAAGGAAGTATCATGTTAAAACAGACGAAAAACTATGAACAGACGAGACAGAGATCGCTACGATTACGACAATTATGACCGGGACTACAGCAGCGGCGCCGGTTATAACCGCAACGACGAGCACTACCACAGCGCCCGTAACCTCACCAATGAATTTGAGCAGGAGTATCGCAGCCACCACCGTGGCATAGATGACGACCGCTATGGCAGGGGCAGCAATCGGAATGACAGACGGCATAGCTACCACGAAGGGAACATGGGCGATGCCTATGAGCGTATGCGCGATAGGAGAGGTTCCGACCGCAGCGATTCCAGCTTCCAGATGAACCGTGGAGAGCGCGACATGGGCAACCGCAACTACGAAAACCGCTCTCGCAGCCAGGGTTGGTCTGACTCAGATCCATATGGCAGCTCAGGCAGGTATAGCCAGAGAGATGATGACTATAACCGTGACATGGATAGCCGTGACCGGTTCAGAAGCCAGGGCAGCAGCGACCGTATGGGACAGGGACGCAGCCGCATGAGCCAGGATAATCTGCGCGAAGGCTATGGTATTTCGGATTACAGCCAAATGCGCCAGTCTGAAATCCGCTCCAGCAGAGGCATTCCCAATGCGGGTATTACCAGCAGCTTCGAAGATGATTACGGCACCGACTTTGACCGCGACCGTAGCTATGGCGTTTCATCCGGCAACTTCGGTGGCTATGGTGCACAGCGCGGTGGCTATAGACGCGACCGAAACGACCGCTATTAAATAGATTTGACTTAAAAACAGCAATGATACAGCCGCCGCTCTCATTAGGGGAGCAGTGGCTGTTTTTTTTGTTAATATTGGCTAACTGACTTGTACTATGTTTTGATAATGGGCAATTAACCGGCTCATTTCAGAACATTCTGGTAGGAGGGTGGTATAAGAAAAGAGAATTTCAAGGGTTGATATATTCTGTTAAGTAAGCGTAAGCGAACACAGAATTATCAACCTGTTTATCTTTTAAACCAATTATAACCTAAACGAAGAAGAGCTATGAAAAAGTTAGTTTTAACCCTGGCCCTGGGATTCGGTATGAGTACTGCCGTGTTTGCCCAGGACAACGTGCCGGAACGCGTAAAGACAAGTTTTAACAACAGCTATGCCCAGGCGAGCGATGTAGAGTGGAAAGCTAAAGATGATGCCTATTATGCCAAGTTTGAGATGAACGGCACCGACCACTGGATCATGTACAATGCAGATGGTACCATCAAAAAGCAGGGGCGTGAAATTGAAGTGAACGAGCTGCCGCAGGCAGTGCGAAACACCATTAGCCAGCAGTACGCCAACCGTACCATTGAGAAGGCCAAAACAGTAGAGAAAGATGGCCAGACCAGGTACATGGCTAAGCTCGAAGGCGATGACGAGGATCTGAAAGTGGTGTTCAATGCCGATGGTAGCGTAGAAAAAGAAAAGGATAAAGATAAAGACAAGAACAAGCGCAAATACTAAGGTATAGGCGCGGTCTATAACACAGAAAAGGGCAGTCCGGATGGGCTGCCCTTTTTTATGACAAAAATTTGCAGGCTATACCTGACGATCGGTACTAGCGACCGCCTTTGTCGTCGTTGTTGATCTTTTTGCTGCGCTTGCCGCCGTTGGTGTTCATCTGTCCGAAGCGCCACTCAAATGACAAGCGCACCGAGCGGTTGAAGTTGAAGGAGCGGGACTCGTAGGCAAAGGTTGGGTCGTTGCGCTGGCCGGTCTGTTTCATGCTGCGATTGAATGGGTTGTTCACACCTAGCGTGACACTTGCCTTCTTATCCCAGAATTCCCGCTTGGCTGCAAAGCCGTACCAGTGCCAGCCCGAGTTGCTGCTCTGCAGGTTCAGCCAGCCGGAGCTGTAGTTGCCGTAGGCCTGTATGGAGTAATCCCTGGGCAGTTTGTAAGTCGTGTTCAGGTTCATGCTCCACACCAGGCCGGAGTTGCTCAGGTTGCGGGCCGGACTTTCCACATCAAGGTAGCGCAGGTCGGAGCCGCCGCTCATGTTCCAGCTCTTGTTCAGCTGCCCCGACAGGTTGAGGTTCAGGCCATAGATCTTGCGCTGTGCCACGTTCTGAGGCGACAGCACCGATACGCCATTTTCATCAACCTGCGACAGGTACTCAATGGCATTGTCTGTATAGCGCCAGTAGAGAGCCGTGTTGATGTTGAGGCCCTTGTCGGTGCTCATGCTGTGGCCCAGTTCTACGGCATGGTTCAGTTCCGGGTCCAGGTAAGGGTTGCCGGTGCGCAGGTTCAGCGTGTCGCTGGCGTCTACCCAGGGGTTGAGGTACCAGATGAGCGGCCGCTGGATACGCTGGGTATAGCTGGCTTTCAGGGTATGCTCCTTTATCCCTTTCGACACCGAGATGCTCGGGATCAGGTTCGTGTACTGGTTGCTCATCCTGGTATTGGTACTCTCAAAATCCCCTGAGATATCGGTGTGCTCCAGTCGGGCGCCGGCCTTGATGTTCCACTTCGATTTGGTGCTCAGGTGCAGGGAGGTATAGCCGGAGTATACCCGCTGGAAGTAGCTGAAATCATTCGACTGGCTCGGGTCAGGCTCCATCGGGCTCACGCCGTCCGTCGACTGCAGCACCCGGAACTCGCTGCCGATATCGCGGCGGATGGCCTTGGCGCCCACTTCCAGCTTCAGGCTGGTCGTGTCACGGCGTCCGTTGAGTTTAAAGGGATGGTATAGTCGGTCTGCAAAGTATATTCCTTGTTCCGGCTGAGGTTCTTGCTTTGCTGCCGGAAGGTCAGCTCTTCGCCGGAGGTATAGTTCCCGACCTCGTACTCGTAGTTGTCGGGCATGCGACTGTACTGCGACAGGATGGAGAGCTCCTGCTCCGGCTTAAAGGTTTTGGTATAGCCCAGGTCCAGCTGTCCGTTGCCGTAGGGGTTTGTGTAGCTCCTTTCTGAGCGGAAATTCTGGAGCAGGTTGCCATTCGCATCATGGAGCCTGTTCAGAATGGTATTGTCGTTCGGGAAATCTCCACCCCATACGTTGGCTGAGAAGTTGATGCGGCTTGTGGAGTCCGGGTCGTAGTCGATGCTCATTTCGCCGTTGCCACCAAAACCGGTGTTATCAGCCAGGTAGTTTGCTCGAAAACAGAAACAGGCTCCCCGTTTACCAGGTTGGTACGCGTACTCTCCATGCTGTATTTGTTGCGGTATTGGTAACCGCTGGCCGAAAGCGAAATGCCAAGCTTCTTTTTGCGGTAATTCAGGTTGGTGCCCAGGTAGCGGTTCAGGTTGCCGGTCGTCACGTTGGTGGAGCCGTTGAAGCCCTGCAAGCCCTTTTTAGTGATGATGTTGATGACACCCGCCGAGCCTTCCGCATCGTAGCGGGCACCCGGACTCGTGATCACCTCCACCGACTTGATGTTATCGGCAGGCATCTGGCGGAGCGCCTCGGCCAGGTTGCGGGCCATCATGCCGGATGGCTTCCCGTTCACGAGCACCTTGATGTTGCTGTTGCCGCGCATCTGTACATTGCCGTCGAGGTCTACGGTGAGTGTAGGCACTTTGCGCAGCACGTCCGCCGCATTGCCCCCGGCATTGGAAGCGTCTTTTTCGGCATTGTACACCAGTTTGTCTCCCTTGTCTTCCACCAGCGCCTTCATGGCCGTCACTTCAACGGCAGCCAGTATTTTACTGTCAGAGTTGAGCGGAACCTTACCGAGTTGTAGCACAGGCTGCTCGGCTGTCAGTGTGATGGGTAATTTTTTAGGGCGGTATCCCAGGAAAGTAAGCTCCAGGGTATAGCTGCCCAGGGGCAGATTGGCGAGCTCGAACTTGCCTTCGCCGTCCGCCGCCGTTCCCGATATCAGTTTGTCGCCATTTTTGAGCACGGCATTGGCATAGCCGATGGGGGCTGCCGTCAGAGAGTCACTGAGCACGCCGCTCAGTTTGCCCGGATGGGCCATTTGCGCCATCGTGCTACCTCCAACCAGCACCAGGAGCAATAAAGTAAATAACTGTTTCATAATTTTATTTTGTGGAAAGATCAGGTTACAAATTGACAAACAGAACCCCGGGCAAAGCCAAAGGCTATACCTGCAGGTGGGTGAAAACTTGTTGAATTGGTGTTTTACTGATGCGAATTTGAACTATAGATGTATGCTCTAGTCCGATAGTTGCCTCTGCCACTCAAAAATTTTTTATTTTTTTCAGGATGTGGCCAAAAGGCTGCAAAAACAAGGTATAGCAGGTGCTCTAAAAAGGAAGTAATCCGAATCACAAGGCCTGCTGCACCCATCTCAGTTCTAAACAGGTATAGCAGTTATGAGTAAGTCAAAAGAAACCCATGAAAGAGGAAAAACTAGTACGCGACCATCTGGAAAAACTAATGCGAATGGGGCAGGCCTACCGTCCGATGGATGAGCTGCTGCAGGGGCTAAGCTTAGCGGAAGCAGGGCGGCAGGTAGAGGAACTGCCTTATACCATCTGGCAACTGCTCGAGCACCTGCGTTTCGCCCAGCACGACATCCTGGACTTTTGCCGCAACCCCGATTACCAGGAGCCCGACTGGCCCGACGATTACTGGCCAGCAGACGTAGCCCCAGCCGATGAGGATGCCCTGAAACAGACCCTGCAGGCGATCAACCGGGACCTGGAGGCCATGGTGCAGCTGGTGCAGGATACGGAGCAGGATCTCTTTGCACCCATACCGCATGGCAACGGACAGACGCTCCTGCGCGAAGCCATGCTGGTGGCCGAGCACAATGCCTACCATCTCGGACAGATCGTGGTGCTGCGGCGACTGTTGGGTGCTGATCTGTGAAGCAGGGCTTAGCACTGGCCTATACCTGCCGGCTTTCGTAAAATAAGCAGAGGAGGGGTGTGGAAATGGAACAGATCCGGCAACAGGATGTATACCTTCGCAAACAGAAACTGCTGCTCATCAAAGTAGTACATACCCTGGTGTGGGTGTTCTACAATGTCGTGATCTTTTACCTGCTCTATGCCGTTATCACCAACCGGATCGACAAATGGGTCTGGATCTGCCTGGGCCTGATCGTGCTGGAGGGCCTTGTGCTGCTGGTGTTCAACAAAATGTGCCCCATCACAGTGGTAGCCCGGCGGTATTCAGATTCCACCAAAGACAATTTCGATATTTTTCTGCCTAACTGGCTGGCCAGGTATAATAAAGAGATCTACACCACGATTGTTCTCATCAGTGTGCTTATATTAGCCTACCGTTTGGTGTTGGGGTAAGTTGAAAGAGCATGGCTATACCTGGAGCAGGTAAGTTAGGCGAAAAGCGGTCATCATGCACAAACTGGCTTTGTAAGAAGTCATACATCCTGAATCGCTATGCAGCAGCTTCTCAAGCCGATCGGCATTTATCCGCTGGTTTATTTTCGCATCCTGTTCGGGTTGCTGATGTTCTGCGAAGGTATAGGCGCCGTGCTCATCAACTGGGTGCAGGAGCACTACGTGGAACCGACCATCCATTTTGGCTACATCGGCCTGGAGTGGATAAAGCCGCTGGCTGGCAATGGCATGGTCTACCTGTACCTGTTCATGGCGCTGCTGGGCTTCCTCATCATGGTGGGCTGGCGCTACAAGCTTTCTTCTTTTCTGTTTTTCCTGCTCTTCGGCTACAGTTTTTTTAGCGAAAAAACACACTACCTCAACCACCACTACCTCATCTGGCTCATCAGCGGACTGATGGTGACCCTGCCTGCCCACCGCAAATACTCCCTGGATGTGCGCAGGCGGCCGGAGCTGGAAACAGAGGTGGCCCCGCAGTGGACGCTCTGGCTCTTCCGGGCACAGCTGGTGCTGGTGTACTTTTACGCCGGGGTAGCCAAACTGCAACCCGACTGGCTGGCCGCTAAATCCATGAGCATCTGGATGTCCGCCAAAACACACTTCTACGTCATCGGTCCCTACCTGAACACCCCGGCTATGATACAACTGGTGGTGTGGGGAGGCCTTGTTTTTGACTTCCTGATCGGCTTTGCCCTGCTCTGGCCCCGCACCAGGATGGTGGCTTTCTGGGTGGCCTTCGCTTTTCACATCTTCAACTCGGCGGTGTTTCATGTGGGGGTTTTCCCATACTTCATGATCGCTGCCAATGTGCTGTTCTTTAGCCCTGAGCAGATCGCCCGCTGGTTTTTCAGGAAAAAGATCTCGCCTGAACTCCTGCAGGATGCACCGCTTAAACAGCCCCGCTGGCAGCTGCGGCTGGGTGCGCAGTTCTGCCTGCTATACCTGGGCTTTCAACTGCTCTTTCCACTGCGGCACTTCTTTATTCCCGGCGATGTGAACTGGACCGAAGAAGGGCATCGCTTCTCCTGGCGCATGATGCTGCGCACTAAACGCGGGCACGTGTACTACCAGGTAAAGGACCCGGCTTCAGGGCATGTGCTATACGTTTCTCCTAACGACTACCTGGTGCGGGAGCAGCTGAAAGAACTGCCCAAGCATCCGGATATGATCTGGCAGTTTGCGCAGTTCCTGAAGCTGGAATTTCAAAAGAAAGGGATAGCCAATCCGGAGGTATATGCCATCTCCCGCCTCAGTCTCAATGGCTACCCGGCGCACCCTATCGTAGACCCTACCGTGGATCTGGCAGCTATACCTTATACCTGGGGTGCCAAAAGCTGGGTGACGCCACGGCCCGAGGCAGACGGTTGGCCCTGGGTGAAAGAGATCATTTCAGAAAAGTGACCAGCTATACCTGTTTTGTACAATACTGTTATTTTTTATCGGATTCTCTCTTAATCTGCGTAGCTTTCAGCCAAATAAGGAGGGAAGGATAGCGTATAAACCACAGAAAAACAGCAGCATGAAAAGTAACTTGTATAGCAAACCCATCCAGCTTTTGCTGTTCTTTTTGATGCTGTCAGCAACCGGACGCGCGATCGCACAGCACAAGACGATCAGATTTGCCGCTACGGATGTGAAAGCCGACATGGCCTATGCCTACGAAACACTGCAAAAGGCCCATTACAACCTTTACGCCTATGTGAGCAAGCGGGAATATGACGCAGCCTATGACGATTTGGTAAGGTCAATCCGCAAAGACTCCCTCAGCATGCTCGAGACGACCATGCTGATGCAGCGGCTACTGGCGATCGGCAACGTAGGGCATTGCGAGGTCGATTTCCCGGCAGGATCTTACATCACTTACGCCACGCAGGGTGGCACCGTGTTTCCGCTTGAACTAGCCTTTGAAGAGGGCAAAGCCTTCGTCCGCAAAAGCTATGTGCCGGATTCCAGCGTGCGGGCAGGAGATCAGCTGCTGCAGCTCAACGGCAAACCGATCCGGAAACTAAAGGCCGCGATCCATCCCTACCTATCGGCGGAGCGCCCTTATTTCAAAGATGCCAAACTCGAGTTCTGGTCTTTTCCCCGCTACTACTGGGCCGTGTTCGGGCAGCAGGAGTCCTTTAAAGTGAAAGTGAAAAGTGCCACTGGTAAGCGCAGCACCCATATACTGGAGCCAATCACGGTGATGGGTTACGAAGCCAGTCGGGGAGGGGAGATCCTCAAAAACGAACGCTCTTTCAGGTATATCGGGGATGTCGCCTACCTGCACCCCGGTCCTTTCAGCTCACCGGAGCCAGACGGGGAGGCGCAGTTCAAGGCCTTTGTGGACAGTGCCTTTGCGGACATCAATTCACGCCAGGCCCCTTACCTGATCCTGGACCTGCGCAACAATGCCGGTGGACACAATACCTTCAGCGATCACCTGATAGCCTACTTTGCTGACAAGCCTTTCCGCTGGTTCTCGGAGTTCACCGTCCGGACCAGTGAGGTGCTCAAGGTTCAAACCCGCAAACAGTACCCCAAGGCTATACCGGACGACTATACCCGCCAGATCCTGGAGACTCCTGATGGCGACACCTTCGCCTATGCCCAAACTATGCAACAGCCGATGCCGGAGAACCTGCGATTCAAGGGCAAGGTATATGTGCTCGTCAACCGGCAGTCTTATTCCATGGCGGCGGTGAGCGGCGCCCTGATCCAGGACTATGGCTTCGGGGAAATCGTGGGTGAGGAGACCGGCGACACACCTACGCTCTATGCCGCGCAGTTCAGTTTTCAGCTGCCCCGCACGAGTGTGGAACTCAAAGTGCCGAAAGGCTACATCGTGCGGCCAAACGGAAACGAAAAACTTGCCGGCCTCATACCTGACCACCTCGTGCGCGACCACCTGCTCGACGACGAAGATGAAGTGCTTCGCTATACCCTGGAAAAGCTCATTCAGGCCCAGCGGACCTCCTCCGCCCAACAGTAAATCAGACCCAGCCTATGTCCCGAAAATCAAGTAGCGAACCGAAGTCTGCCAACAGCCGCCTGACAAACGCCTGTACCAGCTTGCAGGTATCCGGGCAGTTGGTGCGCTTTTACCCAACGGCCTTGCTGCCAAAAACAAGCCGCGATTCCGACGATGACCAGTCGGGCGGTTACAGCAGTCTGGTCTGCTATGCCCACCTGCGGGAGTTCCGGGAAGGGTTCTGAACGAGTTTGCCAAACATGGTGAACGTACCTGCATTCCGGGCGTAGGTGTTTTCCTTTTATTTCGTGCTACGTATAAATAAGGTGGTGATTTTAAAATGCTTAGCTATGAAAAAAATGTTACGTATCTGGGGGCTGATGGCCTTCGTTTCCTTCCTGAGCCTGTCGGCCTGCGAAGAAGAAGACGGCGCTGATCCTGCTGTCGATCTCTCGTTCTCATCGTCCGAGTTTTTGCTCGATGACCTGGATGCCCTGGCAACGCCCCACCTACGCGATGGCTGCGACGAAAAAGCATTCAACCTCCATACGGTAGCCACTGCCAAAACTGACCGGCAATCGCTTTCCTACATCTTGCCTACTTTAGGTTTGCAGACCAATCAGGCTGCTACCATCAGGGACTTTGCACTGGACCACCAACGGTCCACTTCCACGCATCGCGGCAGCGTCAGCATCATACACCAGGAAATACTCATGCGGGCCAACGCCGAGCGTGACACCTACGTGAAAGCCTACAACGAAAAGCGCATCAGTTTTGAGCAGCTGGAGGCAAAGCTCCTGACCCTACGTGAGCGTGTGGAAGCAGAGCTACAGAAGCATGAACAGAAACAAACGCACATGCGGGTGCTACGCGAGCACCGCACCGGTCTGATGCAAAACATTGAAACCGTGCTCAACCCGACCCAACTTCAGCAGTGGAGCAACTGGCGGCGCAGCATTCCCTCATAAGGTATAGCACACAGCTTAATTGAAACGCTCACAGCAGGTATACCTGCTGTGAGCGTTTTTTTGTCGTATCTTCACCCCCATGTCCAAATCGAAAAAACTCCAGAACGTTACAATTGCAGAAGTATTCCGGACTATCATCTGGCCGCGCCGGAGGTATCTTGCGGTCGGGTTAGTGCTGATCGTTATCAGTCGCCTGGCTGGTCTGGTGCTGCCCGGTGCAAGTAAGTTTCTCATCGATGATGTGATCCCGACCGGTGACAGCACCATGCTCAAATGGCTGATCGGGCCGTGCTGACAGCCATTGTCATTCAGTCGGTTACTTCCTTTGCGCTCACCCAGATACTGAGCGTGGAGGCCCAGCACCTCATCTCGCAACTACGCGCCAAAGTGCAGCGCCACATCATGCAGCTGCCCATCCGCTTTTTCGACAATACCAAAACCGGCGAACTGGTATCGCGCATCATGACGGATGTGGAAGGGGTGCGTAACCTCGTCGGTACCGGCTTTGCGCAGATGATAGGCGGCGTCCTGACCTCGCTCATCTGCCTGGTGCTGCTCATTTACATCAGTCCGCTCATGACAGGCTTTGCACTCATTCCGGTGGCCATTTTTGGGGTGATCTCCCTCAAGGCCTTCGGTAAGATCAGGCCGATCTTCCGGGAGCGCGGCGTGATCAATGCTGAAGTGACCGGTCGCCTGACCGAAACGCTGGGCGGGGTGCGTGTGATCAAAGGTTTCAATGCGGAGGCGCAGGAGATCAGGACATTTGAAGATGGCGTAACACGCCTTTTCCTGAACGTAAAGCAGAGTCTGACCACGACCAGCATGGTGACTTCGGCCGCTACCTTGCTGCTGGGCTTTGCTTCGGCGGGCATCATGGGTATTGGCGGCTACCTGATCATGAAGGGCGAGATGACCTTTGGAGACTTTCTGGCCTTCACGCTATACCTGGGTTTTATGATTGCCCCGATCCTGCAAATGAGCAATATCGGGAGCCAGTTTACGGAAGCCTTCGCCGGCCTCGACCGTACGCAGGAAATCCTGAACACTCCCCTCGAAGACGAGCATGGGACCCGCACACTCAAACTCGATCAGATTCACGGCGACATCGTGTTCGACCGGGTGGCTTTTGCCTATGAAACCGGCAAAGACGTGGTGAAGGAAATCAGCTTTCGGGCGCCTGCCGGTTCTGTCACGGCGCTGGTAGGAACTTCTGGCTCCGGCAAAACGACCATCGCAGGCCTGGCCGCTTCTTTCCTCAATCCTGACAGCGGCACGATTACCGTAGACGGTCACGACCTGCAGACGATCAGTCTGCAAAGCTACCGCAGCCAATTGGGCGTGGTGCTGCAGGACGACTTTCTGTTTGAAGGCAGCATCCGGCAGAACATTCTTTTTCCGCGGCCCAACGCTACAGAGGAACAACTGATGCAGGCGGTACACGCAGCGCACGTGCAGGAGTTTACCGACCGTTTCCCGGAAGGGCTCGACACGCTGATCGGGGAGCGGGGCGTAAAGTTATCAGGCGGACAACGGCAGCGGATTGCAATAGCACGCGCCATCCTGGCCGATCCGCGCATCCTCATCCTGGACGAAGCCACCTCTAACCTCGATACGGAGAGCGAGAGCCTGATACAGGCCAGCCTTAAGACCCTGATGCAGGGCCGCACCACCTTTGTGATCGCCCACCGCCTCAGCACGATCCGGCAGGCCGACCAGATCCTGGTGATCGAGCAGGGTCGTATCACGGAGCAGGGACGTCATGAAGAATTGCTGGAGAGGCAGGGGAGGTACTACCAACTCTATACCTATCAGGCGAGAATATAACGCTGTATCTGAAGTGCATGTGTGGGCTTTATACCTTCTTTTGCAAAGTCAGCAGGAATAGCTGCCTTTGCGATACAGTATTTGCCATTTACTGCATTTTCGGTTTGCAAATCCGGAAGTGCGTGCCAGTCTATACCTGTCAGCGGGTCAGGTAACGGAAGCTTTGCGTACTTGCTTCTGGTGTGTTGTGCACCTGCTGCGGTTTCCTGTGTAATTTCAGAATTATGCTTAAATTGGTAGATCGAATTTCAGCTTATCTACCTTAAAACCATGAACTATCTCTTCAGGCCCCAGGTCTTCCTGCTGCTTTTATTCCTCTTCGTTTCCTCCTGCGCCACCAACCCTAAAACCGACCCCGCAAGCGAGGTCGCGAAGTGGGAGGAGCAAGCTGCCCGTGTTACCATCATGCGGGATGATTTTGGCGTGCCGCACATCTACGGTAAAACCGATGCCGATGCCGTGTTCGGGCTCTTGTATGCTCAGTGCGAAGATGACTTTAACCGCGTGGAGCGCAACTACATGTGGGCAATTGGCCGACTGTCGGAGGTAGAAGGAGAGGAGCAACTTTACAGCGACCTGCGTGCCCGTTTGTACATGACAGAAGAAGAGGCGAAAGCGGAATATGAAAGAAGTCCGGCGTGGCTGAAGGAGCTGTGCCAGGCCTTTGCGGACGGCATCAACTACTACCTGCACACCCACCCGGAGGTGAAGCCGAAACTGCTTACCCGCTTTGAGCCCTGGATGCCGATGTACTTCAGCGAAGGCTCCATCGGTGGCGACATCGAGAGCGTTTCCACTAAAGGCATCAAGGCGTTTTATGAAGAAGACCGGTCGCTGGGGCTGAACAGCCAGGGACACGGGCTAGTACAGCCGGCCTTGCTGGAAGAGCCGAAGGGCTCCAACGGCTTTGCCATCTCGGGCAAGCACACGGCCTCCGGCGACGCCATGCTGCTGATCAACCCGCATACCTCTTTCTTTTTCAGGGGCGAGGTGCATGCGGTGAGCGAAGAGGGGCTGAACGCCTACGGCGCCGTGACCTGGGGGCAGTTCTTCATCTACCAGGGCTTCAACGAAAAGACCGGTTGGATGCACACTTCTGCCTATGCCGACGTGATCGACGAGTTTGAGGAGACCATCGTGCGACAGGACGGTAAGCTGTTTTACCGGTATGGCGAAGAGCTGCGCCCGGTGGAGACCAAAGAAGTAACACTGGCTTACAAAGACGGTGGGGAGCTGAAAGAAAAGACCTTCACGACCTACCGCACCCACCACGGACCGATCACACACATGAACGGTGACAAATGGGTGGCCACGGCCCTGATGTGGAAGCCGGTGGATGCCCTGATCCAATCCTATACCCGCACCAAGAAAAGCAACCTGAAGGAGTTTAACGAGATGATGCAGATGCGCACCAACTCCTCCAACGCCACCGTGTACGCCGACGCCGACGGAAACATCGCCTACTACCACGGCAACTTCTTTCCGAAGCGCGATACCTCTTTCGACTATTCCAAGCCCGTTGACGGCAGCAATCCGAAAACTGACTGGAACGGTCTGCACACGCTCGATGAAACGATCCGCATCATGAACCCGCCGAACGGCTGGATCCAGAACTGTAACTCCACACCTTATACCGCCGCAGCTGAGTATAGCCCGAAGAAAGAGGACTACCCGGTTTACATGGCACCATCACCTGAGAACTTCCGCGGTGTGCACGCTATCCGTTTGCTCAAAAAGGCCGAGAACCTGACCCTCGACAAACTGATCGATCTGGCCTATGATCCTTACCTGCCAGGCTTCGAGGTGTTGATACCCGGACTCGTGAAAGCCTATGATGCCCAAAAGCCAAACGACCCCAAACTGAAGGCAGCCATCGACGTGATGCGCAACTGGGACTATGCCGTGTCGAAAGAGTCAGTGGCGATGTCGCTGGCGCATTTCTATGCCACCAACCTGCTGCGCGACGGCTCTGCGCCAAAAGGCCATATCATGGAGCGCTTCGACTACTATGCCAACACAGCACCGGCAGCGGAGCGACTGGATATTTTCAGCAAGACCATTACCGAACTGGAGCAGGACTTCGGACAGTGGAACACGCCATGGGGTGAAATCAACCGCTTCCAGCGCCTGACCGGTGACATCAAGCAGCCTTTCAATGATGCGGCTCCGAGCATACCGGTGGGTATGGCTTCCGGCAACTGGGGAGCGCTAGCTTCTTATGGAGCCAACCGCTACGACACCAAACGTCTATACGGCACTTCCGGCAACAGCTTTGTGGCCGTGGTGGAGTTTGGCGACAAGGTAAAAGCCAAGACCATCCTGGCCGGCGGACAGAGCGGCGACCCTAGTTCTCCACACTTCAACGACCAGGCCGCCCGCTATGCCAATGTGGAGTTCAAAGATGTAGCCTACTACCGCGAAGACGTAGAGAAAAGAGCCAAAGCCACTTATAAACCGGGGCAGAAGCAGAGCAAATAGCAGGTATAAAATGATCTGAATTGAAAAGGTCCGGGCTGTTGAGTCCGGACCTTTTTTATGTGGCGATTGTGGGAGAGCATTTGCCCCTTATGGGAACAAAAACTAAATGACATTCCATTTTCACAGCAATTTTATTTCTCTATCTTGCATAGTAAAATAACTATATACCTATGAACAAACTTAGATTTGTAATGATGTGGTGCCTGCTATTGGGCATCCTGGTTTCATGTGGCGACAAGGAGGACGATGCTTCACCGGCAGCAGCCGTAGAGCTGGATTACCTACCCGATACGAAAGGCTCTACCTGGAACTATGGCGGCACTAACCCTTACTCTCTTACCGCCACAGGCAATACCAAGGTAGTTGATGGGAAGACCTATTCAGAGTTCGAAACAAAGCAGGGAAATGAAACAAGAAAGTCTTATCTGCTGAAAGAAAAGGGCGTGTATACCGGTATAGGAATGGACCCAAGCTTGTCCAACGACATTTCCCTGACATTTCTGAAAGAAGAAACACCAGTGGGTAAAGCCTGGTATCAGACTAATACCATCAATGGATTTGAGACCAAAATGACCTTTACGATCATTGCAAAAGACATCACCAAAACAGTAGAAGGCAAGACCTATAAGGAGGTGATCCATGTGCAGGCTAAAACGTCTGTTATCTTCATGGACATGGAGATAGATTCGGGCGTCAACACAAATTACTACTGGGCCAAAGGGGTAGGCCTGATCCTGACAGATGCCGGTCAGCATGGAAACATTCCGCTTATGACTTACAGCATCAAGTAACAGCGAGCATCCATAAAGCTCGTAAATTAAAAAGCCCCTGCCGAAAGCAGGGGCTTTATTTTTATTTAACCGGTACGGGTATCAGCTCACGCTCGAAGTACACCAGGTCCCGCTGCGATGGATTACCATTGACGGTGCAGTAGTAGATGCGCTTCAGGTATTGTCTGATCGTTAACTTTAGATCCGGATTCACTTTTGCGAACACTTCAGATCCGATGGGGAATGTGTTTTCTAACATATCCTAAGGTACGCAGTTTAATCCATTATCACCGGGTTATTCCGATGTATTTTACAGAAGGTGCCACAGGGTAAGATCAGAAGTGTTATCTGCCCCAGCCCATACCTGCACCTTTTCCTGTTTTCTGCGTTTTTAACTAGGTATCACTATTAAATTTATACCTATGATGCTGCCTGCCAAACTACTTCTGATTCTATTACTGCCCTTCTCTGTGGCGCTCTCCACGCTGCATCACGGCTGGGCAAATTACGACCAGACCAAAACCCTGGACTATACCGGCCTGGTGGAGGAAATCACGTATGAAAACCCGCATGGGATGTTAAAGCTACAGCACGAGGACAAGACCTGGACGGTAGTGCTGGCACCGCCCAGCCGAATGAACTCCCGTGGCCTGAGCAGGGATATGCTGCAGGCCGGCGACTCGGTGCGGGTGGTGGGCTATCCGCATAAGGAGGTGAAAGATGAAATGCGGGCTGAGCGGATCTATGTAGGAGATAAGAAGATCGAACTTCGCTAGCGGTGACCTATACCTTGGCGGGAATGCTGCAGGGGCTGGAAGCATCAGCGCTGGCCAGTGCTATCCGGCAATCCACCTGGCTATACCCGTTCCTGGAGATCGTGCATATTCTGGGCATTGTGTTGCTGGTTGGCGGTGCTTTCCTCTTCGATCTGCGCCTGCTGGGCCTCTCCCGAAAACTGCCTGTACCGGAACTGGCCCGTCATGTATTGCCCTGGTCTAGGAGAGGGCTATACCTGATCATACCTTCCGGTATACTGCTGTTCAGTACCAATGCGGTGGCCCTGGCTGCTGATTCCGTTTTTCATATCAAGATGATCGGGCTGGTAGTGGGCGGAATCAATGCCGGTATATTTCATCGGTACATCTTTGCTGCAGCGCCGGAATGGCAACATGGCAACACGCCCCGGCCTGCTAAAGCGGTGGCGCTTTGCTCCATTGTGGTATGGGTGCTGGTGATTGCCTGCGGACGTTTGCTGGCATATTAGCTTAGAAGAGACCTTATACCGCTGCCGGAAAGTAGAGCCTGAATTCTGTGCCGACATTCTCTTCACTTTCCACTTCTATTTTGCCGCCGGCATTCTCCACGATGCGCTTCACCATATAGAGCCCGATGCCGGTGCCTTCCACGTGGTCATGAAACCGCTTGAACATGGTGAACAGCTGCTGTTGCTGACGGCTGTTGACGCCCAGGCCATTGTCTTTGATGCTGAGCAGTACACTGGACCCTTGCAGGCGGGTGCTTAAGGTGATGAGGCAGTCACGGTCCGGCGCCTGAAACTTGATGGCATTGCTGATCAGGTTGTATAAGATGCTCCTGAAGTTCTTGCGCGAAAACTTCAGCTGGTATACCTGCAGGTCGGTATGGATAAAGCAGTCTTTCAGCTTATCCGGCTTGTTCAGGTCGGCCATGATCTCATCATATACCTCCTTGATGTTGATCACTTCATCCGAGGCGCTTTCGCTGAACCCTTTCTGCATCCTGCTGATCTCAGTCAGGTCGGCAATCGTTCGCTTGAACCGGTCAACCGAATCCACCACATGCTGCACGATCTCCTCAATTTCATTGTTCAGCGCGTTAACCGCTACTAGTTCCTTTTTCAGAATACCCATCAGCGCCTCAATGTTCATGATCGGAGACCGCAGGTCATGGGAGGCTGTGTACACGAAGGTGTCCAGGTCGAGGTTGATGCGCTGCAGCTCGGTATTCTTGTGCTCGAGGGCGCTCTGCTGGCGAGCAGCGAGTTTATCCTGCAGCGCTTTCTGCTCGGTTAGGTCGCCGGTGATCTTCGTAAATCCAATGTGTTTGCCATCGGCAAAAATAGGGGTTAGTTTAACGGTGGCCCAGAACAAAGAACCGTCTTTTCGCCTGCGCCAGTCTTTCGCTTCGTAAACGCCGTTTTCCAGGGCAGATTTCATTTCCAACTCGGGTTTGCCCGCCTGCTGGTACTCCTCCGGGAAGAGCATGCCATAAAACTCGCCAACAAATTCTTCTTCCTTATACCCCTTCAGTTGCTCTACGCCCTGGTTCCAGGTGGCAATAATACCCTCGGTGTCCATCGCGAAAATGGCATAGTCTTTTATCTGCTGAATAAAATAGGAGTTGATCCTTTCCGGATCATGCAGTGGATTCATGGGTAAAAAGCGAAAGTTCTAAGCTATTTACTCTATTCCCATGGCACAGGTTATGGCAATGCTACCGATCCACGTCCTTCATAAAATTCACCAGTCCTTCAAAGTAGGTTTTCTGATCGTCATAGAAAGCCATGTGGCTGCCTTCGGGGCAATGCAGGTAACGGCCGTTCGGAAACTGCGTGGCCATCCACTCCATGTGTTGCGGGTCCATGGTGTCGTGCTGACCGCCGATGGTGAGTGTGGGCACCTTTATATCGGACAGGTGTTGGGAGCGGTCCCAATTCAGCAGTGAGGCATTTCCCCGGATGCCGAACTCGCTTGGGCCCTGCATCTGCACGTAGATGCTTTGGTTCATGTGGTCGAGCATGCGCAGTGCCGGGTCCGGCCATTCTTCCAGCGGCATACGCAGGGCATGCTGGGTATAGAAGTGCGGCAGCAGGAGCTCCATGTAGCGCGGGTTCTCAAAATCGTTGTTGGCCTCTATCTGCTTGATCTCGGCCAGCACCTCGGCTGGCATCTTCGGCCCCAGCACCTCGTCGGCATAGCGGTTGTAGGCAGGTACGCTCGACATCATATTCGAGATGATCAGGCCTTTGAGGTGCTGCTGGTACCGGAGCGCGTACTCCATGGCCAGAATGCCGCCCCAGGAGTGGCCCAGCAGGTATAAATTGCTCTTATCCAGTTGCAGCGCCTGCCGCACCTGTTCCACTTCCTCCACAAATCGGTCGATTTCCCAAAGGCTGGTATCGTCGGGCTTGTCGCTGTAGTGGGAGCCCAGTTGGTCGTAGTAGTAATACTCGATGCCCTCCTTTGGCAGATAACTATGAAAACACTCAAAAGCCTCGTGCGTGCCGCCCGGTCCGCCATGCAGCAGGAGCAGCTTCATGGTTGGGTTGTTACCTACCCGCTTCGTCCAGACAAAAAACTCACCTTTCGGGGTATGATGGTGATCCGGCGAGCCCCGCCGCTCAGTTCGTGTTCCGTACCGGCGTAGTTGTGGTAATCGGCTACGGAAGGCGTAGCGCTGCCTGAGTTTTCGGAAGGGGAGAGCTGGCGAATGGAAAGGCGTGATTTCATGGTTTATTGTTTAAGGTGAGCAGAAGGAATATGTACGGTGAATATACACAAAGTATGGCTTTGTGTTGCTGGGTATTGCAAGCGTATGTATACCTTGACAGGTGCTACTTAAATACTATCTTACAACATGCCTGAACAAATCAAACTGAACTTTTCCCCGGACCTGAGCCTGAATGCCGAAGGCAAGCATGTGCGCGACGGGCTTTCTACCGCCATGCTCACTGGCGATAATTTATGGCTGAGCTGCGATGAGCGTACTAGCATTGAGCGCCTCACCCGTTTGCCTGACGGAGCCTTTGGCAAGCACCACTCCTTTGATGTGCATGCCTACCTCGACCTGCCGGCGCAGAACCACAGTGAGATCGACATAGAAGGTATGGGCATGGCCGATCATTACCTCTGGCTGGTGGGTTCCCACAGCCTGAAGCGAAAAAAGCCGAAGCGGCACGACTCCATCGCCAAACAGATCAAACGTCTGGCGCAAATCAAAAGCGACCCAAACCGCTACATCCTGGCGCGCATCCCTATACTTCAGGATCCTGAAACGGGTGACTATACCTTGTACAAAGAAGTGGCGCACCCCGACCAGCCCGGTAAAATGCTGCGGGCGGGGCAGTTGCGGGGCGACAGAACGAGCAACCTGCTAACCGAATTGATGGAGCAGGACGAGCACATAGCGCCTTTCATGAACATACCCGGCAAAGACAACGGCTTCGACATAGAAGGACTGGCCGTACACGGCAGCCGCATCTTCATCGGACTGCGTGGTCCGGTGCTACGTGGCTGGGCCATGGTGCTGGAAGTGGAGCCGGAGGAAGACGAGGCGGGCATCCTGCACCTGAAGCAGCTGACAAAGGAAAAACCTTACCGGAAGCACTTTCTGAACCTGCGGGGCAAAGGTATACGGGAACTGCGCATCTTCGGAGACGACGTGTACCTGCTGGCCGGTCCCACCATGGACCTCGACGGCGTGATTGCCATCTACCGCTGGCGCAATGCCGTGAACGGGCACACGGAGCAGGTGGTGCATAACAACGAGTTGGAGCGGCTGTGTGAGGTGCCGCACGGCACAGGCGAGAACACCGGTAAAGACAAAGCGGAAGGTCTTGCCATACTCGACGACAAGCATGTGCTGGTGGTATTCGACAGCCCGGCGGAGGAGCGAACAGTGTGTGCAAACGATGTGCTGGCAGATATTTTAAGTATAGGGGAAGCTGATCTGATAACGAGGGTTCGATACAAGTATTCCAGCATAATGCCTGGTTAAAAGGCGCTTATTCAGTAAGTTATACAAAAAAAATAGCTGAAATAATTTGCGCAACCGATTAGTTGCACGTATATTAGCAAACAAACGGTTGCATATTTAGACTGACACATGAGAAGAGATGTTTTCCAGGCGATAGCTGACCCCACCCGAAGAGCCATTATTGGTTTGATTGCCCTGCAGGCCATGACGCCGAATGCTATTGCCGAACATTTTGACACCAGCAGACAAGCTATTTCAAAGCACCTGCAGATCCTGACGGAGTGCCAGCTTGTGAAACAGGAGCAGCAGGGGAGGGAAATTTACTATCAGCTGGAAGTAGCTAAAATGAAAGAGATTGACAAATGGCTGGACCAGTTCAGGAAGATCTGGGAAGACCGTTTCAACGAACTTGACAATGTATTATCAAACCTAAAACAAAAGAAGCCATGAAAAAGGACCTTGAATTCGAGTTTTCCGTGAACAAGGAAAACAAAACGATCACCGTTAAAAGAGAGTTTGCAGCAGAGCTCCCGCTGGTGTGGGATGCTTACACTAAAAGCGAGATCCTGGACCAATGGTGGGCGCCCAAACCCTGGAAAGCCCGCACCAAAACGATGGATTTCAGAGAAGGCGGCCACTGGCACTATGCCATGGTGGGTCCGGAAGGGGAAGAGCACTGGGCATTGGCTAATTACAAGACCATTGATCCTAAAAAGCGTTTTACCGCACTGGATGGTTTTGCTGATGCGGAGGGCGTGGTAAATACAGAAATGCCGCAATCAAATTGGGAGGTAAGCTTTACACCCAAAGATGAGGTGACCCTGGTAGAGAACCTGATCACATTCGATGACCTGGCACAGCTCGAAACCACCATCCAGATGGGCTTTAAAGAAGGCCTGACCAGTGCCATGGAAGGCCTTGACGAACTACTGGCTGCTCAGAAACAGGAGGCATAAGCGTCTGGCAGCGGCGGCAAAGAATCATATTGAATAACATAAATAAAAGCGGGGCTGGTGCATCACCGGAGAGCCCCGCTTTTTTAGTTTAATGCATATCTTAGATTGTCTGCCAGCTGGCAGCTATACCTGCAGGAAGGCAGGAGAGAAGCCAGGGCGGGGCGGAATATCCAGGAAAGGGTAGCTTACTTTGGACAGGTATAGCCCCTGCGGATAAGCCGGTGTCAGGTGCTTGGGTGCTGCCTCCAGCGCCAGGTAACTTTCGAACTCGGACAAGCTGAGCACGCCGTTTCCGACTTGCAGCAGCTTGCCCACGACGATGCGGATCATGCGACTCAGAAACCGGTTGGCCGAAATGTGAAAGCGCAGCCTGTCTCCCTGCTGGTTTGTCAGCCAGCGGGCTTCTGTTACATGGCAGATGGTGCTGTCGTGATCTGCCGGCGTAATACAGAAGTTCCGGTAATCGGTGTAAAGGAGGAGCAGGGCAGCGGCCGCCTGCATGGCATCCAGGTTCAGGTTCCGCACCAGGTACAGGGCGCTTGCCTCGTGCAGAAAGGGATCTTTGTAGGTATGGATAAAGTAGTCGTAGCTTCTTTTGCTGGCATCGAAGCGGGCGTGGGGCAGGCCCTCCACCGGGATGATGTCGAACACGGCGATATCGGGCGGCAGTACTTTGTTCAGCCGGAACAGCATATCAAAGTCCCAGGGCTGCGCGACATCCAGGTGAAAAAAGAACTGGCTCGCATGTACCCCGGCGTCTGTTCTGCCACAACCCACGATCGCTACCGGCTGCTTAAGAATCTTCTTCAGACACTCTTCCATCACCTGCTGCACGCCGATACCGTAAGGGTGTCGCTGCCAGCCTTTGTAGTGCGTGCCGCTATAGCCGATATGAAAGAAGTAGCGCAAGGATATTCTCGATCAGGAATTATGCATCATCCATAAATAGACGCCGTTCGTCCAGCCAAAGCCATCCTGGTTGGGGTATTCTCCTCCTCCGGCTTCCGAGCCGGGGTCTACCACGTTGTATTTTTCCATCATCTTGCCGGTGGCCTTAAAAGCCTGATCGTTCAGGGCAATCCATCGCTTTTTTAATTCTTCAGCGGTAGCATCAAAGCCATAATTAAGTAGCCCCACATACGTCATGTACTGCATCGGCGCCCAGCCATTCGGATAATCCCATTGCTGCCCACTCTCGTGGAGAGAAGAAACGACGCCACCCTTTTTCAAGAAACTGTTCACAATATGTTCGTGCACTTGCTGTGCATGCTCTTTGCTGGCAATTTTGAAATACAGCGGGAACACCCCAGCCAGCGACATGATTTTAGTGGATTGATTTGCGTTCGCATCATAATCCATGTAAAATCCCTTTTCCTCATGCCAGAAATGTTTGAGCATGGCCTCTTTGCGCTTCTCCGCCTTTTGGAGGAAGTAGGACGAAGGCTCTGAAAAAGAGCTGTGCGCATACGCCTCCGATAACGTTAGTTCCAGATCGTAGAGCAGGCAGTTCAGATCTACAGGGACAATATCGGTTGTATAAATGGTTTCCATTTTCGTCTCTTCTCTGAACCAACGGCAGCTAAAGTCCCAACCCGATTCACAGGCTGCTCTTATGTGTCTGTAGAGTGTTCCGGGCTCCACGCCAGCCGGGGCTGCGTGATGCGCCATTTCTACATCCTCCACATACGACTCAGGGCGAGGGGCCGGAAGGTCGTCCCAGTAACGGTTCAAAACACTGCCGTTCGGGCACCGGACTACCCTGCGAAAATACGTCTCCTTTTCCGAAAGGCGAAAGTATCCGTCCATCCAGTAGTTATATTCTTTTTGCAGGTGGGGGAGATATTTTGTGTAAACATCCGGTCCGTCAATCTGGGAGAGTAGCCGTATGATCCGGGCAAAAAATGGCGGCTGTGAACGTGTCAGGTAATAACTGCGGTTCGCATTCGGAATATGGCCATAGGTATCAATCATATAAGCAAGATTTTCCACCATCTCTCTGATCAGTTCATGCTCCCCGGCACATTGCAGGCCCAGCATGGTAAAGTAGCTGTCCCAGTAATACAAGCCTCTGAACCTTCCGCCCGGAACGATATAGGATTTGGGGACAGGCAACATAGAGCAATTCGTTTGGGAGGTGCGTGTCAGCAGGGGCCAAAGCTGTTGGATATGCTCTGTAACAGGCAGTTGCTGGTTGCTTTCGTACTCCGTATTGATAGGGGAAGGGATTTCAAAATATTCACAGACAAAATCCTTCAGATCGAAATCTTTCTTATGCTTTTCGATTTCGTATAAACTAAGAATTTCTTCCGGGGCACGCTTGGGAAAACAGTCGGCAAACGTGATGGAATCAGGAAATACATGGTTCATCTGAACATCATGAAATAGCGGTCCGAATAACTGATCGGGTGGTAAAATGGCCGGAACGACACTGTATATCTGCGGGGGCTCTATAGCGCTCATTTGTTTTAGGTTTTCAGTATTCACGCAATTCTGGCTTTTAGGTTAAAGTGTTTTTATGGGGTAAATGTTTTAGGGGTATATTTACGCTAGTGCGAGCTTGCAGCTCGTACTGTTACTCTTAGCCAGGACACTTAGCCAGCGCTCTTATAAATATTCATAATTTTTAATTCCTTATGAATGCTTATCTTGCTTTACAAATCCACGGCACCCCATGCAGCACAACATCCTTCGTCCGCGCCAGGCACTCAACAAAGCGTATCTCCGGCTCAAGACCTCCCGCTCCGAGATGGAGCAATTCAAGGCAGCGCTGCGGTCCCTGCTGACCAGCATCGACCTGAGCGAGAGTGAGGAGCATGTGAAGAACCATTTGCGCGACTTCCTGAAGTCGGCTTTTTACGATAAGTATGGCGTGAACACCAAAGGCAAAACCGACCTGGTGATCCATACCGGAGCCGATACCAAGAGCCCTGCCGGGGTGATGCTGGAAGTGAAGCGGCCGGGCAACAAAGGCGACATGCCCACCACCGACAACCTGAACTACAAGGCCATGCACGAACTGGTGCTCTACTACCTGCGCGAACGGGTGGAGCACAAGAACCACGACCTCAAGCAGCTCATCATCACCAATGTGCACGAGTGGTTTGTGTTCGATGCCCTGGAGTTCGACCGCCTGTTTTACCGCAACGGACAACTCAAAAAAGACTTTACGGAGTGGAGCCAGGGCAAGAAGTCCGGCAACAGCACCGACTTCTTCTACAAAGAGATCGTGGCCCCTTTTATCGCCGGGCTTTCCGAGAGCATCAGCTATACCTGGTTTAACCTGAAGGAATACGAGAAGCCGCTCAAGAACAAGGACCTGAAGGACGATGTGAAGCTGGTGGCCCTCTACAAACTGCTCTCGCCGGCGCACCTGCTCAAAGAGCCGTTTGCCAACGACGCCAACTCGCTGGACCCCGGCTTTTACCTGGAGCTGCTGCACATCATCGGGCTGGAGGAAGTGAAGGAGGGAGGCCGCAAGCTGATCCGCCGCAAGGCCAGACCCGATGCCGGCTCGCTGCTGGAGGCGGCTTACCAGAAACTGAAATCCGAAGACCTGGTGTCGGGACTCGACAACCCCTATACCTACGGCAACACCCGCGAAGAGCAGCTCTTTAACGTGGCGCTGGAGCTGTGTATCACCTGGATGAACCGCATCCTGTTCCTGAAGCTGCTCGAAGCCCAGCTGGCCAGTTACCACCAGGGCGACAAGGTATACGCCTTTATGAACCCGGAGTACCTGCGCGAGTTCGACGACCTGAACGAGCTCTTTTTTGATGTGCTGGCCGAGCGACCGGAGAGCCGCAGCGCCAACGTGCGCGACAGGTTCCGGCACATCCCATACCTGAACTCTTCGCTGTTTGAAACCACCGCGCTGGAGAAACACACACTGCGCATCTCGAACCTGAAAGACAACAGCCGCCTGGCGCTCTACACGCGCACAGTGCTGCGCGACGGAGCCGGCAAGGTGCTGAGCAAGTCGCAGGCCGATATGCGCACCATGGAGTACATGCTGCGCTTTTTGGGCAGCTACGACTTCGGGCCGAGGGCAAGGAGGCCATACAGGAGGAAAACAAAACGCTGATCACGGCCTCGGTGCTGGGCCTGATCTTCGAGAAAATAAACGGCTACCGCGACGGCTCTTTCTATACGCCCGGCTTTATTACCATGTACATGAGCCGCGAGGCCATACGCCGTGCGGTGGTGCAGCGCTTCAACGAGTTCTATACCTGGGAGCTGGCCGATTTCGACGCGCTGCGCTTCCGGCTGATGGCCAACCACACGCAGCAGTCGGCGCTGGAGGCCAACCAGATCCTCAATAGCCTGCGCATCTGCGACCCGGCGGTGGGCTCGGGGCACTACCTGGTGAGTGCGCTCAACGAGCTGATCGTGATCAAGGCCGAGCTGCGGGTGCTGCTCAACCGGCAGGGCAAGCCCCTGCACTATGGCAGCATCGAGGTGCAGAACGACGAGCTGATCGTGACCGACTACTACGGCGAGCTCTTCAGCTATACCGTGCACCAGCACCCCGACGGCCACCGCAGCATCAACCCGCAGGTGCAGGAGCTGCAGGAAACGCTCTTCCACGAAAAGCAGACGATCATCGAGAACTGCCTCTTCGGTGTGGACATCAACCCGAACTCGGTCAAGATCTGCCGCCTGCGCCTCTGGATCGAGCTGCTGAAGAATGCTTATTATTGTCAGAATCAGGATTTACAGGATTTTAAGATTAACAGGATTTCCGCAGAGAGTAATTCTTTAAATCCTAAAAATTCTTTACGTTCTGAATCCTGGAAATCCTCTAATCCTGAAAATCCTGATTCAGACAAATTTACGCAGCTTCAAACACTCCCCAACATCGACATCAACATCAAGCAGGGCAACTCGCTGCTGAGCCGTTACCCGCTGACGGCCGACCTGCACGAGGCGTTTGGCAAGAAGGGGCACAGTCTGCAGGCTTACCGCGAGGCGGTGGGGGAGTATAAGCACACCAATTCCAAAGAGACGAAAAAGCGGCTGGTACATTTTCTGGAGGAGATCAAACAGGGCTTCCGGACCACGCTGGCCAACAACGACCCGCTGCGCCAGCGCATGGCGAAGCTGCGTGGCACCATTGCGGCCGTGCAGGACCCGGATCTTTTCGGGGCGGTGAAGGTAGACAAAACCAAGCTTGCCAAAATGAAAAAGGAGCTGCAGAAGCTGGAAGCGGAGCGCGAGCAGATCGAGACGAACAAGGTATACGAGGGCGCTTTTGAATGGCGTTTTGAGTTTCCGGAAGTGCTCGACGAGCAGGGCAATTACCGCGGCTTCGATGTGGTGATCGGCAACCCGCCGTACATCCGGCAGGAGGAGCTCGGCGACTTTAAGCTATACCTGAAAAAGCACTTTGCAACCTTTGCCGGCACTGCCGACCTGTATGTATACTTTGTGGAGCGGGGCATCGACCTGCTGCGCGAAGGCGGCCAGTTCAGTTACATTGTGCCGAACAAGTGGATGCGGGCTGGCTATGGGCAGGCGCTCCGTGGCTGGGTGCAGACCTATACCTTGCAGCAGCTCCTCGACTTCGGCGATCTGCCGGTGTTCGAAGAAGCCACCACCTACCCGCTCATTGTGTCGGTTACCAAAACGGCTCCCGCAGAAGAAGACTATACCTTGCAGGCCGCAGGTATAGACACCCTCTATTTTGAGCGCGGACTGTCTGAGTACCTGCAGAACAACGGCTATTGGGTACAGGCAAATCTGCTGCCTGAATCGGGTTGGTCGCTCTCCGACAGCACCTCCCAGCAACTGCTCGAAAAGCTGAAGAACACAGGTATACCATTGGGGGAGTATGTGGAGGGGAAAATTTACCGTGGCGTGCTCACTGGGTTGAACGAAGCTTTTGTGATTGATGAAGCTACGAAAGACAGATTGATTGCGGAAGATCCGAGAAGTGCAGAGGTGATTAAACCGTTTTTAGCTGGACGGGATGTGAAGCGGTATATGCCACCGAAGTCTGATAAGTATTTGATTTTGTTCCCAGCTGGTTTCACGAAAGAAAGAGCTGGCAATGTGAATGAAGAGCAAGCCTGGAAGTGGCTTCAGGAGAACTTTTCTGCTCTGGCTAATTATCTATCACTTCATGAAGAAAAGGCTAAGAAGCGGCTGATCAAGGTAATTTTTGGTGGGAGTTAAGAGCTTGTGCTTACTATAATGAATTTGAAAACCCTAAGATTATTATACCTGCAATCGTGAGAAAAGGAAGCTATACCTTCGATATCGATGGCAATTACTCAAACGATAAAACTTCAATTATCGCGCTAGATGATTTATACCTTCTAGGCTTGCTCAATTCTGAAGCCGTGGATTTCTTCCTTAAATCTATCTCTTCTACAAAGCAAGGCGGTTATTTCGAGTACAAGCCAGTTTATGTTTCACAACTCCCCATCGCCCAAGCCGACGAAGAAACGAAAGCAGGTATACTGGCATTGGTAGAGCAGGTACTGGCGGCGAAGCAGGCCGATGCCAGTGCTGATACGGATGCGCTGGAAGCTGCGATCGATCTGCAGGTATACCGCCTCTACAACCTCACCTATGACGAAGTGCTGCTCGTGGAGCCAGGCTTTGCTATGCCGCGGGAGGAGTATGAAGCTGCTTTATACTTGAGTAATTAAGGATTCAACTGGCGTAGTCTAAACTGTAAGATTTTGGGCTAGTGGGAGCTTGTCGCTTATAATCTCACTAGTGATGAAGGTATGGCTACGTGGAAAAGAAAAGCACGAGCTGCAAGCTCGTGCCAGATTATTAAATTATTGATCATGCTAGATTTTTGACATTCTTACTGAGATGCTGTTGTAGGTAGTTTTTGAGGTAACACTTGTAACTAAAAGATTATACTCTTCTTCGTTGATATCGATTTCGACAGCAATTAATTTGGAGAATTCTCTAGGAACAAATCCTATTTGGATATTATCTTTTAAGATTGTTATAGCATAGGTATCGTAAGAATTCGAGTGATCACGAGAATAAGTCAAGTTTTCACCCACTTTAACTGAAAGTGAGGAAACTCTTCGGTCCACTTCATAGGCTGTGCCACGTATCTCAAAATCGAAAGTTTCGGGGATGTTACCGCCACGATTAGAAGACAACGTCATAGCAGTATAAAGGACATTCTTGCTATCGTACTGATTAATTTGGAAACTTAAAACATCTTCAGTAGTTAAATTGGATAGCCATTTTATAAATGCCCTTCCTGATAATCCATCTGATTTTTCAGCTAGAAGTAAAGCTATGTCTCTATTTTTGATACCTAAAGATCTGGCTAAACAAGCTGTTGAGTTGTTAAGGCCATACTTTACAAATGTCTGCAAGTTATTTATACCTTCAGGTAATTCATCCCTGCTCACACCTAGTTTAAAAGTTAAAATAGTATTGAAAGAGGTGATACCCCAAGTGTAACGATAATAAAATCCTTGAGAAAGTAATATATTTAGTAATAGCTGATCATCACTGATCTTTTGCCATTCCTCTTGAACTGTCTTGATGTCATTACCGTTAATCCATGATTTTAGTGTATCAATGACTTTAAAGGCATCAAGCCCTGCTTTTTTGAGTTTATCTATGTATACCTCATATATTTTTCCTTCGCTAAACAGTTTTGTTATTGACTCTAATAAACCTAAATAATCATCCGCTTGAACCTTTGTTTTAAGTTCTTCAATATTAGCGTCAATATAGCCCGCTATCGCTTTATTACTTTCAACAGAAAATCCTGTTTCACCGAAGACAGGTAATAATTCTGCAGGAACCTCATCTCTTATTTTTGTGATAGTTTCCCTAAAAGATCTTTGTAGAGGCTCAATATTGGTTCCTCTTTCTGCGGCCTGTATCTTAAACAAACTATTATCGATAATTCTTTCTACCAATAATTCTGTTTCAGTCTCAACAGATTCTTCAATTAAGAGGTTGAGAAGGTAAGGTTCTGAAAGAATTTGAATATTATGGAGAAGTGTGTCGAAATCTATCAATCTTTTAGAACGTTCATCTAAGACTTTATAAAAGATACTATGTGCTTCTTCTAAATTTCGTTTGTTAATGTATTTATTATAAGCTCTTCTGTCAGTAGGGCTATTTATTACAAAAATGATTTGCCCTTCAGTTTCTTTACAGGCTCTTCCAGCACGCCCAACGATATTCCAAAAATCTCTTACTTTGAGTGGGATTTTATGTGAAATCAAAGTTGAATGAATAATGAGGTGCTTAATTGGAAAGTTTAACCCTTGACCAATTGTATTAGTAGAGATAAGAACCTTCAGATTGCCAGAGTTATAATCAGTTTCTACTGATTGTCTAACTTGTTCAGGGAGATCGCCAAAATGAATTCCAATTCCTCTTTCCAAGCATTTCGGAATGTATGAATCTTCTGGGAACCATTTTGCAGCAAAGAAATATGATTCACGTTCTTTATTCTTTACAAAAGATGTAGGCACTTGTTGACCACTTTCTTCAAGTTTATCTAAAATGCTTATAAATGCTTCCCCAACTTGCTTAGTGTTTGCTACTTGAGCACAAAAGACTAAACACAAACCATCTTTTGATAGCTCAAGAGCAAGGCTTGCTGAAGTTTGAGCTTTATTGGTACCATTAGGAAAAGAAGAAGCATATTGTTTTTTCTTAATGATTGCAGGTACGAAAGCTCCTCTTTTCACTCTTGTTCTTTCGTCTTCTGTTTCAATATCAGCAAATGTTATTCGTCCATTATCACCCTCCCAAGTAAAGCTTCCTATAAGTTTTCTTGTAGGTTCCCATTGTTCATCCTGAGGGGTATCATAATCGTTCAATGATCTAATAACATTCTCTTTCTTGTTACTTAGCCAAAGTGAATACTCATCAGCATTGGTAGGAGGCATTACAGCGGATATAAAAAGTGTCTTTATTTCCGGTACTTTGATTCTTATTTTTATTAGTAAAAATTCTACTAAACTGGCACGAGTACTAATTTCTCCTACAATATGACCTTCATCTATAACAAGTAAGGATACATTATCAAAGTAGTCAGGATTTAATCGAAACAACAGATCTATTTTTTCAGGGGTAGCAATTAGAACATCTGTGTCTTCCAATATAATCTGCTGAAATTCATCTATTTCATAGCTTCCAGAAAGTGATGAAATAGAATAACCTAATTTAGACAGATAATTAGATAGTTCTATTTCCTTTTCATTTGTTAGTGCTCTGAAAGGAGCTATGTAAATACATTTCTTGTCAGGATGCTTTATGAGGCTATTAAGAATTGTGATCTCTGCAATGAAAGTTTTACCTGCACTTGTTGGCATTTGAATAACGAAGTTATCATCTGATAATACCTGCTGTTGAACTGCACGAAGTTGAGAAATCCAAAACTCGAATTTTGAAGTTCTTTTATCTATTTCTTTAATTCCACTACTTGTATATAAGTCATGTGTTAGAAGCTTTACATACTTTTTCCAAATAAGGCTATTTCGTATACCTTCATCTTGTCTTAGATTTTCCCAAATTGATCTTTCAAGATAAATCTCTAAACGTGCTTTTAATAAAAAAAGTAGGTGTGAAATGTGAATGTTTCTAGTATCCAAGAAGAACTGATAAGACTTATTTATTGATGACAAAAAATCATTTTCATCAAAGTATAGTATGTTGTTATACCATTTACTAATAGCTTCATCAAAATACTTAATGCCAACCTTATTTGACTCGCTTCGATTAATTAGAGTTTTAGCTTTTGCAATATTTTTATTAAGTATAAGTGTAATGTGGCTTAAAATATAATTATCTTCTTGAAGCAGGTTATGTTGCTCCTTACTTGTGAGGCTATAATTTAAAATGTCTCTTATTAGACATTGAGCATTGGCTTGATACCCCGCTAAATCGTAGCTTAATGAAGAAAGGATTTTTGAAAAATCTCTATCATATTCTTCAGAGATCAAGCCTAAATACTCATAAATTTCTGCGCTTTCTTTAAGACCTCTTGAAGCTAGCCTTCTATTAGCATTTTCGCTTAAAAGTATACAAGAGCTTGTAGATAAAAAGAGGGCCCTGTTCCAAAGGAATTCTTCATTATAGGTTTTAGTAAACTCAACACTTAATCTTCGAGCTAGGATCTGGTTTTTGTAATTTTTATAAAAGTAATCATTTAAGACTTCTTCTAAGTTTGCTTCAATAGACGCAATGAACTCCTCTTTTCTCATTTTTCAAATACAAAATTTACAGCTTCATCAATAGCCTTTTTTTTCATCTCTACTATTAGACGTCCTAAATTTTTTATAAGTACAACAGTTACATTTAAAGGGCTTATACTTGGAGGTAAGTCCTCTAAATCTGTGATTATGTTACTTAGGAATTTTTCTCTTTCGATTACAAAGAAGAGTTCATAATTGCGGTTATACTTATTTGGATTCTTAACTACATCTTTCCATTTCGTCGCTTCCTCAAAGTCATGCTTTTCGTAATTCAGTCTTAAAAGGAAATCTGCAATACCATATGTTGGAGATTGTTCTTCTTTTAATAAACTATTATGAGCAATCACAGTAATATATTGTCCAGGTTCACCTGAGACCGGATATTCCTTTGCTAGTTGTAATTTTGTTTTGATCTCATAGTAATAGAAATCTGTTAATGGGGCTACTGAATTATGAGCTACCATGTCTGTGCTGAAAACAGACTTATCTTTATTAAACTTCCATCTCATTTTTCTAAGAGGGACAGTCAAACCTTGAAAATAAGTAACGATTAGATAAGCTAATATTTCTCCAAAATCTCCTTGAGTAACATTTTTACCTAATTGATGCTGATCAGTAGAAAAGACTTGCTTATTTATGTAATCTATTAATTCTTGTTCACTACTTTCCTCATACATGAACTTGAGGAAATCAAGGTGTCTATATGACTCTATGATTTCTTTACCAAGAAAGCTCTTTACATCCTCATCAATATCTTTTCTTTCAGAAACATTGATGAGTTTAAATTTATATGGGCAAGGATTTAACTCCTCATATTCTAGCCATTCGTTAATCATGATATCTTGCTTAATTAGAATATATGTGAAGTTAGATTAAATAATCTAGT
>NZ_AKIS01000039.1:0-4523 GCF_000277005.1 Pontibacter sp. BAB1700
TTATACATATAACTTTAAATATATTCGCATATAATTATTACCCATTTACCCCTACCTTTTATGAAAATCAAATACTCTCTAATTTTCCTCCTTCTCTTCGCCTGCCAATTTGCGTCTGCCCAATCGCAGGATTCAATAGCGTTATACCGTCACCATATTGTCATAAACACGCACGTAATACTTGATAGATTAGCTGACCCTGCTAGCCGCATGCCGCTGCATCTTATGTACAAATACCAGTTTTCCCGTAATGGGGCCATTCGGTTTGGAGCAGAGGGGATGTATGCCAAGTCTGACTCTACGCAGTCTTACACAAATCGTCGTGACGAAATTACAGACTTTCTCTTTGGGGGAAGTATTGGCTACGAATGGCAGAGACCGCTCAGCAAACTATTCACACTGTATTACGGAACTGATGGTTTTTATCAGCAGAAAGTGAGGAATATAGAGATGTGGGACGAATTCAGTGAACCGGACCCATATGGTGTAATAGAGAAGCATTCAAAAGATCTTCTTACTACCACCTCTTTCGGAATAAGACCGTTTATTGGCTTCCGCATTAATATTGGCACCAGATTTTATTTATCGACAGAAACAGCATTCCACTTAAGCAAAGTAAAAAGCTCGCAAGATCTCGTACTCTCTCTCAAAACATACTCACCAGAGTACGATAGTTTCGGCAACCCCAAGACCTATATTGACTATACTACCAACAAACTTGTTTTTTCCTACATCCCAATAACGTTTGTCAATCTTAACTGGACTTTCTAAAATTTAAATTAACCTAAAAACAAACTTATGAAGAAGCTCTACTTCTTACTGCTATTCTTAATAGCCCCATTTTTATTAGCTGCAAAACAGCTTTAACGCCTGATGGCAGAGTTCCCCAATGTCCTGGAAATAGAATTGCTTATACAGCTTTTCCAGCAGGTGGTTCTGCTTCTGCCAATTATGCAGGCTGCTCTTTTAAATGGTCTATTACCAACGGCAAATTTTACATTACTAACAGCAGTGATGATTACACTACATCCAACAGTTCTGTAGAAGTAATCTGGAACGATGTAACAAATAAAGGAGAATTAAAAGTAACAATTACGTCCTGTAACAACAAATCTAATGATGGCACACCAACTACTGGTGGCGTCATAATCAAATCTATAAACGGTGTTAACCCCTCACAAGTTAAGGTAAACAACGTAGCAAAATCAAGCCACAGTATAGACTGGTGCAGCACAGCCCCTATAACGTTAGCTATAGATAGGCTCGCAATTCCTAACACCCCAAGCAGCTCTAACCCATCCTATTCTTCTACTTTATATGTAGACACCTATGAATGGACGCTACCATCCGGTTGGCGCACTAATGACAATAAGACGGGCACCTTTACGACTCCTTCCTACTCCATCTCGGTTATACCTGCAGCAGGGTCCGGAGGCCAGGTAAAAGTGAGAGGCCTGAACCAGGAATGCAGCATAAGCAGTGTACCAAGGGTAAACTTCTATAGCAATTACAGCACACTCACTATTACGCGCGAACCTCAGGTAAGCGCAATCACTGCTTCCAAAACCAATTTGCACTGCGGCGACAGAAACCCTGTTAACCTCTCGGTTCCAGCCGTGACGGGAGCCACATCCTATACCTGGTCGCTTCCGCAGGGCTGGACGATTTCGGGATCTGCTTCCGGCAATTCTATCTCCGCCATACCGAGCGGCACGAATGGCGGGCAGGTATCGGTAGCGGCCAACATTACCTGCACCACCCCTAACAAGGCGGTCAACTCAACACCTATCACCATCAACTACAACAGCAGCCTGCCTACACCGACGTTCAACAACGCACCTTACGATATAGGAAATACTGCATCTTCCTTTAGCATAACCTCAGTAGCCGGTGCTACCAGCTATACCTGGGAGGCCAGTAGCAACATCCTCATTAATGGGCAAGTGTCACCGCTGCAAAGCACGTCAACGACCGTAGCGATCTCGCAGCGGCCCGGTTACAGTGGCGCAGGCTGGGTAAAGGTAACGGCCAATAGTGCGCAGTGTGGCAGTAGCACTTTAACCAAAAATGTTTGGGTGGGCCAACCAGAAATTTTATACTTCAGCTATTTTGGCAGTGCCAAACACCCTACCTGCCCCTACGAACAGCACACTTTTGCTCCTGTTTACAGTAACGGATATCAGGGGCAGCCATCGCGCTACCGTTGGGCAGTTGGCAATGTGAGCAGCCACGGCGACTTAACAGGCTCAACACTTACTGTAACGGCAGCAGGGTTTAACTTTAGCTCCCGCATGTCAATCGGCTTAGAGGTTGAAACTCCTCTCGGCTGGACACAGCAGTTTGTGATGCTCTACGAGATCCGCGACTGCGACAATGGTGCAGAGCTTATGTTTAGCCCGAATCCAGTCACCGCAGACGAGTTCACCTTAGAACTTTCCGGAAGTTCAGACGAGAGCTACAGCTATACCTTGTATGACTTGCAGGGAAACCAGCGCCTTTCCGGCAAAGCCAAGGGCAAGAAAACCAAAGTTAGCACAAAAGGTATACCTGCTGGCACCTACATGCTCAGAATAGAGCATAAGGGCAAATCCACGACCAGAAGAATGATAATAAAGAAGTAACCACCCTGGTGAATAAACAAGGCCCACGATTGTTTTAATCGTGGGCCTTGTCATTTATAAGCAGGAGACATCATAAATCTAAAAAATCAGACAATTGGCCAATATTTTAAGTTCTTTTGTCCAGGCACTCAAAACGGCGAGACAAAATCCTGTAGCAGCGGCAGTACTTCGTCCTTGGGCGAAACCAGCGGCTGGGCTATACCCCAGTCTATACCCAGGGCTGGGTCGTTCCAGAGGATACCGCCTTCGGATGGCTGATGATACAGGTTGGTGCATTTGTAGAGGAAACTGGTGTTGTCTTCCAGCGCTACAAAGCCGTGGGCAAAGCCTTCCGGAATATAGAGCATGTTATGCTGCTCCGCATCGAGTATGCAGGTGGCGTGCTGTCCGTAAGTGGGGGAGTTTTTGCGGAGGTCGAGCGCCACATCCAGCGCACGGCCCGAAGCAACCCGCACCAGTTTGCCCTGCGCATAAGGCGGCCTCTGAAAATGCAGGCCGCGCAGCACGCCTTTTCTAGAAACAGACTCGTTGTCCTGCACAAAGACCGGGTTGATGCCGAAGGGCGCAAACATGCTGGCATTGTAGGTTTCCATGAACCAGCCACGCTCGTCGCGGAACACGCGTGGTATAAATTCGATCAGGCCTTCAATGTGATAGGTCTTATGCTGCATAGCTGGTGTAAATGGATCTGCTTTGGTTCTTTTAGAAGGGTGGCAAGTTAGGTTTTTTCCCCTTTCTTCTGAAATTTTTCAACTAACTTGCGTCCATCCTGCCTGCTTCCACGGCGCTATACCTGCTAATTTTGACCGGGGCCGGGAACAATTACGTACAATGATTCACGCCGAAAAAAGGCTGACAAACCGCTACGCTTAACATCTGAAAATGGGTAAACAAAAATACTACGAAACCGCCAAGCCGCAGGAAACCGCCGTGCTGGTGGCTGTGCCTGGTTATAAGCAAACCGACGAACAAACTAACGAGTACCTTGACGAACTGGCATTCCTTACCGAAACAGCCGGCGCCGTGGCCATGAAGCGCTTCGTACAAAAGCTTGACAAACCGGACACCCGCACCTTTGTGGGCAGCGGCAAACTGGAAGAGATACAGGCTTATGTGAAAGAGCACAACATCGACATGGTGATCTTTGACGACGACCTGAGTCCTTCGCAGGTGCGCAACATCGAGCGCGAACTGCAGGTCAAGATCGTGGACAGGAGCTTACTGATTCTCGACATCTTCGCGCTCCGTGCCAAAACGGCACAGGCGCACACGCAGGTGGAGTTGGCGCAGTACCAGTATCTCCTACCCCGCCTGACCAACCTCTGGACTCACCTTTCCAAACAAAAGGGTGGTATCGGCATGAAGGGTCCGGGTGAAACCGAGATTGAAACTGACCGTCGTATTGTGCGCGATAAAATATCTTTGCTGCGCGACAGACTGGAGAAGTTCGAGAAACAGAACTTTGAGCAACGCAAGTCACGGGCAGGTATGGTGCGTGTGGCATTGGTGGGATATACTAACGTGGGCAAGTCCACGCTGATGAACCTGCTCTCCAAGTCCGATGTGTTTGCAGAAAACAAACTCTTCGCAACCGTTGACGCCACCGTGCGCAAAGTAGTGCTCGACAACATACCTTTCCTGCTGTCTGACACAGTAGGATTCATCCGCAAGCTACCTACCAAGCTGATCGAAGCCTTTAAGTCCACGCTCGACGAGATCCGCGAAGCTGACCTGCTGGTGCATGTAGTGGATGTGTCGCACCCTTCTTTTGAAGACCATATTGCAGTGGTGAACGATACCCTGCTGGACATTAAATCGGCTGACAAACCGGTGTTGCTGGTGTTCAACAAAATAGACCAGTACCTGGAGCAGCGGGAGCAGGAGATGCAGGAAGAAAGCGGG
>NZ_AKIS01000040.1:0-5939 GCF_000277005.1 Pontibacter sp. BAB1700
TGTTTAGCTCACGGCCTATTTTTCCGGCTGGAACATTGAGTGCGGTGACATAATCAATGTTGCCGTTCACATTGTTGGAGCCACCCACGGTCATATCCACATCACCCACTTTCAGGTCAAACGGACGAATGACCAGGCTACCGTCTATGATCTGGGCATCGATGCGCTTGTTTTCAACGACAAAGGTTCGCAGTTCATCAAAGTTCGTCAGCCTGCTAATCTGGTCCACGATCTTCACGTCGCGCACTGCAGCCTTCACCACATCTATTATACCTGAGCCGTCCAGCGTGTTGAACACCGGCGTCATATCCTGCCCGATCTCACCGGCAAAGTTGAACTTGGTAGAGAAGGTACCATCCAACAGACCTGCGATAGGAGCAATCACTTTGATCGTGTTAAATGCATTGAAGGCTTCCTTGAAGCTCAGGTTCTGCACATCCAGGCGCATATCGAAAAGCGGCTGCTTCAGATTCTGTGTGTTGTAGCTGCCGCTGGTCACGAAAGTACCGCCCAGCGTGTTGAACTTCACAGACTCCAGTCGGGCTACCTTGTCTTTTATTAGCACACGACCGCCCACGTTGTTGAGCTTCAGGTTGTCATAAAGCACCTGCTTGGCATCCACGTTTAGTGTGATATCGAGGTTGTCCGGCACCTCTACCACGCCTTCGGCTTCGTTGGCTGCGGTCGTTGTCTGGCCGGTATTCTCGTCCACCATCCACTCGTTCACATTGAACAAGTTGGAGCTCAGGTTGAAGTTACCGCGCAGCGACTGGTTCTCGGACATGGCATAGCCAATGTAGTTCGACACCGAGCCGTTCGCTCTGAAGTCGCTTTTGCCCAGGAAACCGTTCATGTTATTGAGCTGGATGCGCTCGTTGTTGAACACAGCATCGGCTTTGCTGATTCTTATACCTTGCGGCATATCTGTGCTTACAAAGTTCAGGTTGCTGATACCCATGGTACCATTAGCCGTCACATTGTTATACCTTTCAGCCTCGATATCCGACATCTTGCCTTTGGCGGCTACGTTGGCGTTGATACGGCCGGTCACCGTCATACCTTCCTGCGGGAAGATCTTAGTGAGTTTCTCCAGGTCCAGTATACCTTTGATCTGGCCGTCGAAAGCCGGGTGCTCTATACCTTGCACCAGCATACGACCCTCCAGCGGCTCACCGTCCAGCGTCATATTGAAGCGCTCTATGTTGATGCGGGTATCATCGGTGTTACCTGTCTTGTTCAGGATGTTCACCACCGCATTCAGATTCTGGATAGGGGCAGGGAAGTCGGCTGACTTCACATAGCCATTAGTCAGGCGCATATCAGCGTCTATCACCGGCATGCTCTTCTCGCTGTAGGTACCTTTGGCATCAGCGTCTACCTTCAGGAGACCACGCAGCGTCATACCCTCTATAGGGAACACCTTGGTCATCTCATCCAGATCGATGCTGGCTTTCACATTACCATCCACCTGCATTACCTCCATACCTTTCACCAGCACGCGAGCATCTACCGGGTTCTTACCCATATCCATGTGGAAGCGGCGCACATCCACCACCGTGTTTTCCATGTCGCCATCCGGATTGTCGACGCGCATGTCTACGTTGATGTTGCGGGCAGCCTGTGGTAGGTCCGGGTACTTGAACATACCGTCTACCACCTTTAGCTCGGTTCCAAAGCCTGGCATCGAGGTTTCGTTATACCTGCCCTTCACATAGCCGTCGAAACTCAGATTACCTTCTGTTTTGATGTCCTTGAAATCCTCCTTGAACATACCTGGCACCACCGATAGCACACTGCGGAAATCTGTATCCGCTGCCTTAAAAGTCAGGTCCAGGTCGATGTCGTCTTCCGGCATTAGTATCGTACCGGCAAACTGCACCGGCAGTTCGTTGATGCGTATATTATTGTCTTTAAAAGTATAGAGGTACTGATCGAGGTCCATCGCCATTGTCACGTCAGCGTCCAGCACAGCATTCTCTATATAATTAACGCCATCATAAGTCATTACAAAGCGCTCAGCCTGCGTACTGGATTTCATATCGAACACGCTCTTTTCGAAGTCGCCGCTACCGGTATGGCGCACGTTATAGGCAGCCAACCCGAAAGGAATGCTCAGATCATCATAATAAAGTGTACCGTTGTTGATATCCCACCGTTTGATTGCCATGCGGAAGTCACTGGCCGCTGTATCGGCCTCGGCGGTTATAGTGGTATCCGTAATGAAGATATCCCAGTTCGCCTTGCCACTTTTGAGCACCAGCAGGCGGATAGTCGGGTTGTCAAGTTTGATGTTGTTAACCTTAACCCGATTGCCACTGATCACACTCATCAGGTCGAGGCCCATGCGGAAAGAAGGAACCTTAGCCAGCGTGTCGGTGGCAAAAGAATCCTGGCCGACAATTAGCAGGTTCTCCACACCCAGCGACATGTTCGGAAAATCTCTGAAAAGGGAAAGGCTAACGTCGTCTGTCGCGTATATGACAGATGCATTGATATTCTTGGCGATCTCTTTGTCCAGGGCCTCTTTAATTTTATCTTTGAAGAGCAGAGGCACAAGCGCCGCCGCTGCCAGCAGCACCGCCAGAAAGACGAAGAAACCAATAACTACTTTTTTCATATTAGGTGGTTGCGTTTAGTAAAAGCTAAGCTATATAATTTTATAGCTAAAACCATGCAGAATTTACACTAGCCCTAAAACAATAACCGTTTTTGGGCCTCCTAAGGTATGCGTATAGCCCTGATAAAATATTTTTTCCTCTTCACCCTATACCTGCTGAGCGCTGGCCTGGCTACTGCACAGGATGCGCACTTCACGCAGCAGTACGCAAACCGGCTATACCTGAACCCGGCCTTCAGCGGACTGGGCCGCGACTGGAGCGTGTCCGTGGCCCATCGCAACCAGTGGCCATCGCTCAACGGATCCTTTATTACCAACCAGGTCGCTGCCGACTATCGCTTTGAGGGCACCAAAAGTGCAATTGGGATGGTACTGCAGCAAGACCGTGCCGGTATTGGCGGATTACAAAAACTGCAGGCCTCCCTGGCTTATGCCTATCATACCCGCCTCACCGATAACCTGGCTTATTCAGGAGGCCTGCAGGCATCTATCGCCTCACTTCGTGTTAATTACGACAACCTGGTTTTCGGCGATCAGCTCTCCGATTTCGGGCAAACCGCTCTTACCTCAGCCGAGGCCAACCATTTTGACCCAACTAATTATGTAAGCTTCGCGGTAGGGAGCATCCTGTATAATAACAATTTCTGGGCCGGCCTCAACGTGTCGCATCTCAACCAGCCGTCCTATGGTTTTGACGAGACAACCAGCCTACCCTTGCGCTTTGTGGCAAATGCCGGCTACAAGTTTTACCTGGACACCGGTTTAAGGCGCAAGAATGCTGAGTTTAGCATAAGCCCGGCGCTGAATTTCACACATCAGCAAAATTTTAGTCGTATTGATTTAGCCTTATATACTATCTATTCGCCTTTGGCGTTAGGTGTAATATATAAAGGAGTACCTGCAACTGGCGCAGACCAGGATCAGAGTTTAGGAGTGATAGCAGGCATCAGCCTGAACAGGCTCCGTATCGGCTTCAGCCACGACGTGGGAGTGAAGGGATTTGGCAGACAGGCGGGTGGCGCGAATGAAATTTCGCTCGTTTTTGAACAACTTAGCTTAAATAATTTGTTCACAGGCCGTCGATCGTCCAAAATAAACCATAACATTGTTTGTCCGGCATTCTGAATTTAGTTATAATTGCACGTTAAATTACATTAAAAGAACCTTATCATTAGTAGGTCCTAATCTATGAAGCTTATTAAGTATGTATCAGCCGTTGTAGTAGGAGGAGCTCTCCTTGCATCATGCGGAAGAGGGGGCGGCTATCCAACTAGCACTGACCCAGGCGATTACAGCTCGGCCACGGGTATAGAATACAACGAGGACGAAACTGCGTTTCAGGTAAACGATTACGAAGACTTCCCTCAGGCTCCGGGTCTTGTATTTATTGAAGGTGGCCGTACCACGCTGGGCTCTATGGAGGAGGACATCGCCATGACCCGTGACAATATCGAGCGCACGGTAACGGTAGCTTCATTTTACATGGACGAAACTGAGGTGGCTAACATCCACTGGCTGGAGTACCTGCACTACCTGAAGCGTGACTCTATACCTGAGGTATACGTGGCTGCCCTTCCGGATACAACGGTTTGGTCACGTCAGCTTTCTTTCAATGACCCTTACGTAACGTACTACCTGCGTTACCCTGGTTTCCGTTTCTTCCCGGTAGTAGGTGTTAGCTGGCTTCAGGCCAATGACTACTGCACCTGGCGTACAGCTAAGGTGAACGAAAACCTGGCTAAAGAAGCAACTGGCGGTACACAGAGAAGAGGTCTTTTCGGAAGAAACCGTGGAACTCAGGAAACAACAGAGGCAACAGCGCTTTCAATCGAGTCTGGCTATGTATTGCCGAACTACCGTCTCCCAACAGAGGCTGAATGGGAGTATGCTGCCCAAGCCCTGATTGGTACGCAGTACAACGAGGACGAAAACCAGAACAACAGAAGACTTTACCCTTGGGATGGTCATCAACTGCGTAACCCATATGGCAAGAAAATGGGCCAGTTCCTGGCTAACTTCAAGCGTGGCCGCGGTGACTACGCCGGTATTGCCGGTTCACTGAACGACGGTGCCATGATCACAGACTACATCTATGCTTATCCGCCAAACGACTTTGGCCTGTATAACATGGCTGGTAACGTAAACGAGTGGGTGCAGGATGTTTACCGTCCGCTTTCATTCCAGGACGTTGAAGACCTGAACCCTTTCCGTAGAGACGGTTACCTGGACGAAGCTGAAAACTATGATACAGGCGAAGGTTTCCACTCACTGATCAGTAACGAAGTACGCGTTTACAAAGGCGGTTCATGGAAAGACGTAGCTTACTGGCTGTCTCCAGGTACCAGAAGATTCATGGCACAGGATTCATCTACAGCAACAATCGGTTTCCGTTGCGCGATGATCAATGCAGGATCTAACAGATAAGAACTAACAGTTAATACTATATTTTAAAGGGCCCGGGGTTTACCCGGGCTTTTTGCATTTATAGCCATGCCAACTTAAAGCTGCGCTGCCGCAATGGTCGTCACACTTATTTCATGACACCCGCTTTGCAATAAGGTATGGGCACATGCTTCCAGTGTTGCTCCTGTTGTCAGAACATCGTCCACTAACAGTATCCGCTTCCCGCTTACTTCCTCAGCCTTCTTCACAACAAATACCTGCTCTACATTTTGCAGCGATCCAGGCGGCTTTTCTTTGTCTGAGAGTCCGTATCTATGGCACGCTCCAGTACTTTGTTACTCCACGGAATTTGCAATGCTTCCGATAATCCCTTCGCAAAACCGTCTGACTGGTTATAACCACGCCGGCGCAGTTTCAACCGGTGCAGCGGCACAGGGATGATCAAATCAAAGTGGGCTGCATACCCGTGGTCAGACAGGATGGAGCCGTAGCGTGTACCTAAGTGTTCACCAACTTCCTCAGCTCCTTTATATTTGAGCTTATGCAAAAGACGCTGCACCCGCCCCTTTGATTTAAAGTGCAGGTAGGCAAATGCAAACCGTACTGGCACTTTTCCCCAGAATCGCTGTTGCAGGTAGTTTAGCTCAGTAGCCCCATGCAGGTGCAGGTCAGTATAGGGGAGTTTCACATTACACTCTGTGCAGATATAACGCTCGCCACGAGTCAGTGCCTGATCACATGCATGGCATATTTCGGGAAAAAGTAAAGACAGAAAATCCTGTAGCATAGCGGGACAGGCATGATTAAGGTATTCTTGAGAATTTAGATTAACTTTAACTGTTATACTTTTAATAGCATAAAACAGTCACAGCACACACAACAATGAGTCAGATAGAAGAATTCAACGAATACCGTACGC